>NZ_JBOFKN010000219.1:0-14641 GCF_051657365.1 Paraclostridium sp. | reverse complement strand
AATTAAATTTAAAAAAGTGAAAGAGTTTATTAAATACAGTTCAAAAAAAATACTTAATATTATTAATAAAATAAAAAAATCTTTATATTTTAATAAAAAGTGAAAATTTTCCAAAATATTAACTTGTGATTTTGAAAAAAAGATAGAAATAAAATTGATTATCAGAAAATTTGAACAATAACACAAAAGAAAAATGAAAACGATTTACAAAAACGATATTGACAAGGTTTTATAAAAATATATAATAGAAAACGTAATTATACAAAATTTTCAGGAGGAAGAACACCAATGTCTGATCAAAACAGAAATTTAACATGGCAAAACATAGCACTAATGGGGTTTGTTATGGTATGGGGATTTGGGAATGTTGTTAACAACTTTGCCAACCAAGGACTTACAGTAGTATTTTCATGGATATTTATGATAGCTTTATATTTTGTACCGTATGCTTTAATGGTAGGGGAATTAGGGTCTGCATTTAAAGACTCTCAAGGAGGAGTTTCAGCTTGGATAAGATCAACTACAACACCAATGCTTGCTTTTATGGCAGGATGGACGTACTGGGTTGTACATGTTCCTTATTTAGCACAAAAGCCACAAGCTTTATTAATAGCACTTTCATGGGCAGTTAGTCCATCTGGAGAGCTAGCTGAAGTATTAAAGGCATTAAATCCTTTAATATTACAATCAATGGTTTTAGTAGTATTCTTAGTATTTTTATATGTTTCAACAAAAGGGGTAAAGGTACTAAAGGTTATAGGTAATGTAGCAGGTATGTCAATGTTTGTTATGTCTTTACTATATATCGTATTAGGATTAGCAGCTCCTGCTATAACAGGACACGTTGCAACACCTGATATAACAGTTAAGTCATTTGTTCCTAAGTTTGACTTTGCTTACTTAACAACTTTATCAATGTTAGTATTTGCAGTTGGAGGATGTGAAAAGATATCTCCATATGTAAATAATACTAAAAATCCATCTAAGAACTTCCCTAAAGGAATGTTAGTATTAGCTGGAATGGTTGCAGTATGTGCATTATTAGGATCAATAGCTATGGGTATGATGTTTAATGCTAACGCTATACCAGAAGATTTAATGATGAATGGTCAATATTATGCATTCCAATTACTTGGAGAGCATTATGGCTTAGGTAGCGTATTTGTTGTAGTTTATGCTTTAGCAAACACAGCTGCGCAATTATCTGCATTAGTATTCTCTATAGATGCACCACTAAAGGTGTTATTAGGTGAAGCAGATGCTAAGTTTATACCTAAGGCTTTATCTAAAACAAACAAAAATGGTGTTTTAGTAAACGGATATATAATGACTGCAGTATTAGTTTCAGCTTTAATAGTAATACCTGCACTTGGAATAGGTAATACTAATGAATTATTCAACTGGTTATTAAAATTAAATTCAGTTGTAATGCCAATGAGATACTTATGGGTATTCTTAGCTTACATGGGTCTTAAGAAGATGAGTAGCAAGTTTAAAACTGAGTACAAGTTTATAAAGAGTGATAAGTTTGGATTCTTAGTAGGAGCTTGGTGTTTTGGATTCACAGCATTTGCATGTATAATGGGTATGTTCCCAACAGATGTAGCTGTATTTAGTGCAGAGTGGATATTCAGAGTTTCTTTAAATGTTATAACACCTTTAGTATTAATGGGAATAGGATTAATATTACCGGTTATAGCTAAGAAGACTAATGGAAATGATACATCAGTTAACAAAGCTAGCTAAAGATAGATAAGAGAATGCCACATAGGGCGCTCGGATAAATGTATAAGTTTTGCTCCCAAAGCTGGAAAGATGCTTTGAAATGTGGCTAAAACTTATACATTTATCCTTGGCTAACTATGATTAGGCATTCTCTTTTTTGTTGTGATTAATAATAGAAAAGAGATGAGTAAAATGGAAAACAATAAATTATTGGACTTTAAAGATATAGAAAAATTAACAGTTATAGATAAAAAAACTTTAGTAGAAAGAACATTAAAGTTATCAGAGGAGGTAGGGGAGGTAGCACAAGCTGTACTTAGCTATTCGGATGCTTGTGGATGTGGATATAAAAATAAGACAAAGGAAGATGTAGTAGAAGAATGTTTAGATGTAATTATTGTAGCGAGTGCTATAATAGCACAAAGTTACGATAACGATATAGATATAGAAAGTGTGAAAGAAATATATAGTAAGAAATTAAGCAAATGGAAAGAAAAATGTGAAAAATAAGATCAAATTCTTATAAAATTTCCTTATCAATTAAAAAAATTACAAAATTTTAAGAAAAAGTTAAAATCATAGACTAAACTAATTATAAACGTTGAAATTTCAATAAATGGAATTTGTTACTAATTGTTACTTTTTTGTAACCCTTTTTAACTTTTTTAGGTGCTAGGTGTTTACAAAGGTTCAAAAATGTATTAGAATTAAAATCAACTTAGAAAAAGTTACGAAAAAGTAACAAATTTAGAAAATATGAATTTTACAAGACAGAATAGTCAATAATATATAATTTTATTAATTGGAGGGAAACTTTTTATGAGTATGAATAAAAGAGCAAAGAAATCGTTGATATTAACATTAGGATTAGTAATTGGAGGATTATATACTTCAACACATAGTATATATGCAGCAGAGAAAGAAGTAGTAAGAGCAGAAACATTAAATGTAAGAAATGGGGCATCTGTACAAGAAAGCAAAATAGCATCTTTAGATAGAGGTATGGTTGTTGAAATATTAGAAACTAGTAATGGTTGGGAAAAAGTAAAACTTTCAGACGGTAAAGAAGGTTGGGTTAATGGAGAATATACTACTAAAGAAAAGGCTACAGTAACTGCAAGTTTGTTAAATGTAAGAAAAGGACCGTCTGTAGAAGAAGATAAAATAGGAACATTAGATAACAACAAAGTTATAGAAATATTAGAAGATCAAGATAATTGGTACAAAATTAAATTAGATGATGATAAATATGGGTGGATAAGTGGAGATTATGTATTAACAGAAACTCAAGCAACTATATCACCTGCACCAGTAGCTGTTGAACAAAAAAGTGAACAAATAGTTTCAAATACTACTGAAAATAATACAGCAAGTGTAGCACCAGAAGAAACAACTGTACCTAATGATAATGGTCGTTCAATGACTGTAAATGCCAGTGCATATGCAGGACACACGATAACAGCTACAGGAACAACTCCTAAGTGGGGAACTATAGCTGTAGATCCTACAGTAATACCTTATGGAACTAAAGTATATATACCTAAGTTTGATATGGTATTTACAGCAGAAGACTGTGGTAGTGCTATAAAAGGAAATAAGATAGATATATTTATGAATAGTGAATCAGAGTGTAATACTTTTGGAAGACAAAATATAGAGATAAAAGTATTAGGTTAATATAAATTATAAAAAATAGACGGTATGTAAGTATTACAAGACTTATATACCGTCTATTTTTAGTTTATGGAAAATATGAATTATTTTATTTATTGTTTTAAAAAAGTGATGCTTTAAAGTGCATATTGATAGAAATAATCGGATATATGTGAACAAATACTTAGGAATAATATGGAATAGTTTGATAAATAAGTTTTTTAAGCCAATATGAGATAATATATAAGGTAATATATGATAAAACTAGAATAAAATAAAGTATTTAACTATATAACTTAAATAAATTAAGAGAAAATACCGATAACATGTCGAAAACTTTAAAATATTACACAAAAATGAGTTTTTAATGTATAATATAAATATAACAAATAGACGGAGGAGATATACATGAAAAAACTTGGACTGACGAGTAAGATTTTAATCGGACTATTTTTAGGAATGATACTTGGGATAATACTTAGTAAAATGCCAGCAAGTTATACTAAAGATACTTTATTATTAGGTGGATTTATAAATGTAATAGGAACTGGATTTACAAAAGCTATAAAGATGATGGTAGTACCTTTAGTATTTGTGTCTTTAGTATGTGGGGTATCAGCTATGGAAGATATTAAAAAGCTAGGAAGAATCGGATTTAAAACAATGGGATTTTATCTAACGACAACAGCTATTGCAATATGCATATCACTAGCATTAGGTGTATTATTAAAACCTGGATCAGGACTTGATTTAGGAACTGTAGCAACTCAATCTACAAATGTAGCACAAAATCAATCTTTATCAGAAATAATATTAAATATAATTCCATCAAACCCTATAGAAGCATTTGCAAAAGGAGAGATGTTACAAATAATATTCTTTGCTATGCTTACTGGAATTTCAATGAGCTTAGTAGGAGAAAAGGCTAAACCTTTAAAAAAATTATTTGAAAGTGCTAATGAAATATGTATGAAAATGGTTGGAGTAATAATGATGTTTGCACCTTTTGGAGTATTTGCACTTATAACAAATACTTTTGCAACAGTAGGAACACAAGCTATAGGTTCATTAGTTAAATATATATTAGTAGTTTTACTAGGATTACTACTTCATGTAATAGTAGTTTATGGAGGTGCATTAAAAGCATTTACAAAAATTAGCTTCATAGGATTTATACGTAAATTCACAAAGGTAGCAGCAGTTACTTTTTCAACAGCATCAAGTAATGCATCTGTACCAGTAAGCTTAGAATTAATGGAAGAAATGGGAGTTAGTAAAAGTATACGTTCATTTACAATACCTATGGGAGCTACTATAAATATGGACGGAACAGCTATAATGCAAGGTGTTGCAGCTCTATTTATAGCACAAGTTTATGGTGTTAATTTAGGGATAAATGATATGTTAACAATAGTTTTAACAGCAACATTAGCATCAGTTGGAACTGCTGGGGTTCCGGGGGTAGGAATGATAATGTTATCGATGGTTCTTCAATCAGTAGGATTACCTCTTGAAGGAATAGGTCTTATAATGGGAGTTGAAAGAATAATAGATATGTTTAGAACAACAGTAAATGTTATGGGTGATAATACTTGTACATTAGTAGTTGCAAGTAGTGAAAATGAATTTGAAGATATTAACATAGCAAATACAGAATTAGCTTAAATCAAAAGGTATCATTTTGGAGACGTTCAAGATGGTACTTTTTTTGCGGAAATTTGTTGACATATATATAAACTGAGCTATAATTAAATTGTAATCTAAATAAATAGCTAGGGGTGCCTAATGGCTGAGAGATGATTTAATCATTAACCCTCAAACCTGATCTGGATAATACCAGCGTAGGAAAGCTTTACTAAATATACAAATGAAATTTATTTGCATAGTAAATTAAAAGCTATATTCCTATTGGTGGGATATAGCTTTTTTTAATTTCAATAATCAAGGGGGAAACATCAAATGGAAAAGTATAAAGTACCAACTCTCACGATAGCGGGATCAGATTCATCTGGAGGTGCAGGTATACAAGCTGATTTAAAAACCTTTAGTGCTATAGGAACTTATGGTATGAGTGTTATAACTGCTATTACAGCCCAAAATACCCATGGAGTATTTTTAGTAGAAGATTTAAGTAAAGAAATAATTAAAAAACAAATTGAGGTAGTATTTGATGATATACCGCCAAAGGCTGTAAAGATAGGCATGGTTTCAAGCCCAGAAATAATAAAAACAATAGTAGATACTTTAAGTACATATAAACCTAAATATTTAGTAGTAGATCCAGTAATGATTTCTAAAAGTGGATATTCTTTATTAAAAGCTGAAGCTAAAGATAATTTGATTAAATATCTTATACCTAAAGCTTACATAATAACGCCAAATACATTAGAAGCTGAAGAAATCACAGGAATTAAAATTAATAATTTAGATGATATGAAGTTGGTTGGAAAAAAAATATTAGAGTTAGGACCTGATTATGTATTAATGAAGGGTGGACACTTAGATGGAGATGCTATCGATATTTTAATAGGCAAAGATGTTTTTAAAATTTATAAAAGTGAAAGATTAAATAGAAAAAATACTCATGGAACAGGCTGTACACTGTCATCTGCCATAACTGCTTACTTAGCACTAGGATATGATATTGTAGAAGCTGTTTCAAATGCCAAAGAGTATATAACTGATGCTATAAGACATAGTTTTGATATAGGTGGAGGGGTCGGGCCTGTACATCATTTTTATAAATTTGATAAATAAAGATAAAGGTTAAAAGGGAGAGACTAAATATGTTTGAATTATTGAGTAAGGTAAAAGAAGTAAATCCACTAGTGCTTCATTATACGAATGAGGTAACTATAAATGATTGTGCAAATATAACTCTAGCATTAGGAGCAAGTCCATTAATGAGTTATTCTTATGAAGAAGCTGAGGAAATAATTCCAATTGCTAGCTCAGTAGTTATAAATATAGGAACTATGAATTCTGATCATAGAGATTTATTTATAAAAGCTGGTAAAATAGCAAATAGTTTCAATAAGCCAATTATACTAGATCCAGTAGGTGTATTTGCAACAAAATCAAGAGCTATTTTAGTAGAGAAATTATTAAATGAAGTTAAGTTTGATGTTATAAAGGGAAATTTTGCAGAGATAAAGTACATAGGTGGATTTGATGTTAAAGGAAAAGGCGTAGATTCATTTGATGAAGATGAAAATATAGATGAAATTGTAAAAAAGGTAGCTAAAAAGCTAGAATGTATAGTAGTGGCTACTGGAAAAGTAGATGTTATAACTGATGGAGAAAAGACTATAAAAATTGAAAATGGGACAGCTAAATTAAAAAATATAACTGGTACAGGTTGTATGAGTGCCAGTTTAATAGGTAGCTATTTAGGCGCTTGTGAAGATAAGTTAAATTCAGCAGCTATGGGAATTCTTACTATGAGTTTATGTGGAGAATTATCAGATAGTGAGGATATTGGTATTGGAAGTTTTAGAGTTAAATTAATGGATAATATATATAAACTAAATGAGGATAAATTAAAAAAATTCTCTAGGGTGGAGGTCTTTTAGTGAAATTTACAGACTATTTATTTGAAGAAGTTAAGGATATATGGCAAAGTTACCTAGATCATCCTTTTGTAGTAGAAATTGGGGAAGGAACTTTACCAAAGGAAAAATTCAAAAAATATCTTATACAAGATTATTTATATTTAAAAGAGTTTTCAAGAGTTTTTGCTATGGGAATGGTAAAAGCAAGTACAGTTAAAGAAATGAAATTTTTTAATAAAGCTGCTAAAGGGTCTATAGAAGATGAAGCGGCTATACATATTGAATATATGAAAAAATTAGGAGTATTGCCAGTTGAAGCTGAAAAGTGTGAATATGAAATAGTTTCAAGTAGCTATACAAGTTATATGCAAGCAATTTCATTAACAGGCGGAGTAGAAGAAATTGTAATGGCAACGTTACCATGTAATTGGAGCTACAATTACATAGGTCATTATCTTTATGAAACTTATAAAAACAATGTAGAAGGAAACTACTATAAAGAGTGGATAGAAATGTATGCAGATCCTGAATTCGACGAAGTTTTAAAGGAATGGTTAGAATATACTAATGAGTTATGTAAAGATATGAACGAAAAAGAAATAAAAAAACTTACAGATATATTTGTAAAATCTAGTTTATATGAATTAGAATTTTGGAATATGGCATATGAAGAAGTAAAAGAGGCTGGTCTATCATGGCAAGTACAATAATTTTAATTATAAGCATAATACTATTTGGGTTATACATAAAAGATGTTAGTAAAACCAAATTTGAAACGAAAGAAATAGTAATGATTGCTATGTTTAGTTCAATTTCCTTCATACTTTATATGATACAATTTATAAAATATCCACAAGGTGGAGGAATAACATTATTTTCCATGTTACCTACTATGTTGTTATCTATTTTGTATGGAAGATGCGCAGGAGTAACTGGTGGATTGGTGTTTGGTTTATTAAAGCTATTAAATGGAGTATATGTAGTACATCCAGCACAATTTATTCTTGATTATTTATTATCAACTATGGCACTTGGTTTAGCTGGAGAATTTGGATCTGAGAAGAAAAGTGATATAGTAAAAGGATGTTTATTAGCAACTAGCTTAAGTGTATTAGTATGTATAATATCTGGAGTAGTCTATTTTGGACAATATGCACCAGAAGGAATGAATATAGTAGTATATTCTTGTTTATACAATATATCAAGTGCTGGAGTAGAAGGTTTATTTTCAACTATAATATTAGTTTTATTACCTATAACAAGATTTAAAAAAGTATTAAAGTTATCTAACAATTAAAGGGAGATATAAAATGAGAGAAAAGCTAAAACTATATTTAGTTACAGATTCAGAAATACTTAAAGACAGAGACTTTTACAAGTGTATAGAAGATGCTCTAAAAGGTGGAGTAACTACACTTCAATTAAGAGAAAAAGCTGCGAGTGGAAAAGAGTTTTTAGAAAAAGCATATAAATTAAGAGAACTTACTAAAAAATATAATGCTTTATTTATAATAAATGATAGAGTTGATATTGCTATGCTTTGTGATGCAGATGGAGTTCATGTAGGGCAAAGTGATATTCCTTTAAAAGAAGTAAGAAAATTAATAGGCAAAGATAAAATAATAGGTGTATCTACTCATGATTTAAAAGAAACCTGGGAAGCTAAAGTTGGTGGAGCAGATTATGTAGGGATAGGAGCTATGTTTAGTACGAGCACTAAAACTGATGCAACTATAGTTACAGTAGAAAATTTAAAAGAGATAGATAAAAATATTGATATACCAAAGGTTTTAATAGGTGGAATAACACAAGATAATATAAATACATTTAAGGGTATCAATATAGATGGATATGCAATAGTATCGGCAATATTAAGTTGTGATGATATATATAGCGAGTGTATAACTTGGAGTAAAATTTTATAAATATACGAAAGTAGGTGGGTGGAGTATGATAAATACCATTATAATATTAGGGAGTATAGCATTTTTTATATATTATCTAAAAGGATTAAAATCTACTAAATTTACGACTAAAATAGTAGTTACAATAGGTATGTTTAGTGCAATATCATATATTTTAAATATGATAGAATTTATAAAATATCCACAAGGTGGAGGAATATCATTATTTTCAATGTTACCAACAATGCTATTATCAGTATTATTTGGAAATACAGTTGGTATAACAGGTGGATTAGTTTATGGAATACTTAAATTATTAAATGGAGCATATGTAATACATCCGGCACAGTTTTTATTAGACTATATACTTCCGACTATGTTATTAGGATTGGCTGGAACATTTGGTACAGAGAAAAAATCAAAGATAATATTAGGATGTTTATTTGCTGTAGTACTTAGTGTATCAATGAATATAATATCAGGTTGTGTGTTCTTTGGTGATTATGCACCAGAGGGGATGAATGTATTTGTATATTCATTTATATATAACGTATCAAGCTTAGGTGTAGAAGGAATATTATCTACTGTAATAATAGGAATATTACCACTTAATAGGTTGACTAAAGCCTTAAACTTAGGTAGTAATTAAATATAAAAAAATGCCTTAAAATGATAAACGTTTAAGATAAATATCTTAAGCTAGTCATTTTAAGGCATTTTTTATGCGGGTTGACAAAATGATAGTATAAAAGCAATAATTAAATAAGGTAAAAAATGGTAAAGTAGTGAAATGAAAAGATTTACATGGAGGGACTTATGGATAGTAAAATCAAAATAGGGATAATTGGGGCAACTATAATAATAGTTGGAGGAGTTATTGGATACAACTTTATTGGTAAAGATAAAGGGAGTGAATTAAATAAAAGTAATGTAAAATCACAAGTTGAAAGTGAAAGTGGAAAAGAAGTAACATATTCAGATACATATCAAAATATGTTAAATAAATATTATGATGAAATTAAAGCTGGAAAAAAATTTAGCTCTGAAAGTTATGATGCATATGATTTAGTTCATTGGATGTCAAACTCAGTTATAGAGGCTAAAGAAGGTAAAAAAATAGGATTCATAGAGCCTAGTCCTGAAAATATAGAAAAGTTAATAACTATATTAAAGAGTTCTAGCGTAAGTCATAAAGACTTCTTTATAGAGACACTAGGGAAGTGGAAAAAAGGAGACTTTGATAAGGTTAAAGATATGCATAATACAGCTTGGAAGATGTTAGATGGAAATATAGGAAAAGCTACAGGTCCAGATGAAAATGAAATTAATAAGCTAAAGGAAAAGTATTACAAGTAAAATTTATATAATATAGTTGACAATATGTAAAAGATGATTGTAGACTGTATTTGACACATGAATAAGAAAGAAGGTAATCAAATGGAAGAAATATATAAATTAATAGAAGAAAAAATAAAAAATGCTGGTTATAATGGAAATATAAGTGGGGAAGAAATATATGAAGAAATATGTGATGAAATAGAAGAAAAAGAAAATGGAAGCTACATATTTATGTCTAAAAAAGAAGATGATATATTCTTTGAATATAAAATAGATATTATGGATGAAAACTTCAACTTATCTTATATAGATATAAATACTCCAATAGGAAAAGTACATGTAGATTTTGATGCATAAAAAATTATAAATAAATTAGAAAGGGACGGTCTTAAAAATTTTTAAGACCGTCCCTTTCTAATTACTGTAAGAAGTAAAAAATGATATATTATGATATAATTAATATATTATACAAGCAATTTTATGCAAAAAGGAGAAGCGTATGGATTTATTTGATTTACTAAAGCAAAACCAAGCCGAAGAAGAAAAAATCAAAGAAGATGTATTATCTAGAGCTGAAAAAATAAGACTTAATAGTTTTGTTGGATCTAGAATGGATACAGATTTTAGAATAAGAAATAAAAATATAAACAAATTTAAAGAAGAAAATATAGAACCTGAAATAGTAGAAACTATAAAGGAAGAAATATTTGAAAATATAAAAGAAACTGATGTTTTATCAGAAGAAAGACTACTTGTAATAGATGGATCTTCATTATTAAGCACAAGTTATTTTGCAAGGCTTCCAAGGCAAATAATGTTTGCAAAAACAGTGGAAGAAAAAGAACAATATTATGATAAAATACTTCAAACTAAAGATGGAGTGTATACAAATGGAGTATATGGGTTTATGCAAATAATGATATCTATGTTAAAGAATCAAAATCCTACTCATTTAGCAGTATGCTTAGATTCAACAAGGATGACTTTTAGAAAACTAATATATGATGACTACAAAGGAACTAGAAAGCCAATAGAAGTTCCGCTTAAAGAACAATATGGATTACTAAGAGAAATGCTCGAAGCAATAGGTGTTAAAGTTTTAATATCTACACCGAGTGAAAATTATGAAAATGTATATGAAGCTGATGATTTTGCTGGAACATTATCTAAAACATTCCAATCAGAAATACCAGTAGCTTTATATACTAAAGATGAAGATTATTTACAATTAGTAGATTATAACACTGTAGTGTGGATGAATACATCAAAAGCACAAACTATAGCCCAAGATTGCAACATAAACTTAAAAGACTGTAATTTACCAAATAATACATTTGAATATAGTATAGATTTATTAAAACAAGTTAAAAGGTTAAAGCCACATCAAATAGTAGATTACAAAGCAATATCAGGAGATTCATCAGATAATATTCCAGGAATAAAAGGACTTGGAGACACAACAAGTATACCACTACTTCAAAAGTATGATACACTAGAAGAAATTTATGAAGCAGTAGATGGCTTAGACGAAAAAGGCTTAAAACTTGTTGCAACAGAATGGAAAAACGAGCTAGGAATTAGAAATCCTATGAAAAAATTAGTAGCAGAAAAAGAAAATGCATTCATGTCTAAGAAACTAGCAACAATAAAAACTGATATAGAATTAGGCTTAAAATTAGATGACTTAAAAATAAATATAGATAAAGATGTATTAAAAGAACAATTAGAAAAATACGAAATGAAAAGTATAAAACTATAATAAATACAAAAAAAGATGCCTTAAAATAAGTATCAAAAGATACTATTATCTTGAGGTATCCTTTTTTATTTAGTTGTATTATTTTTATATAGGAGGTAATTTATGGGATTTACGCATTTTAATGAATATGGAAAAGCTAAGATGGTAGATGTAAGCGAGAAAAATGAAACTAAAAGAGTGGCTATAGCAAAAGGTAGTATTAAAATGAAACCAAGTACTATAGATATGATAAAAGATAATAAAATGAAAAAAGGTGATGTTTTATCGGTAGCTCAAATTGGTGGAATAACTGGAGCAAAGAAAACTTGGGATATTATACCTATGTGTCATAATATTTTCTTAACAGGTTCAGATATAAAATTCACTGTATTAGATGATGAAATAGAGGTTGAAGCAATAGTATCTACGATAGGGAAAACTGGGGTTGAAATGGAAGCTTTAACAGCAGTATCTACAGCGATGCTTACAATATATGATATGTGTAAAGCAGTAGATAAAGATATGGTAATTGGAAACATAAGAGTTATGAATAAAATAGGTGGGAAAAGTGGGGAGTACAACAGACATGAATAAAAAAGGAATAGTAATAGCTATCAATATAAGTGAAAAAAAGGGAGTTATAAAAACTCCAATAGAAGTTGGGACATTTAAAGAAGAACATGGATTGGTAGGTGATGCACATGCTGGGAATTGGCATAGACAAGTAAGTTTACTAGGAGATGAGAGTATAGATAAAATAAGAGCTATGGGAATAGAAGGTCTATCTACTGGAAAATTTGCAGAAAATATAACTACTAAAGATATAGTTTTATATGAGTTACCTGTAGGAACAAAATTGAAAATAGGTGATACTATTCAAGAAGTTACTCAAATAGGTAAAAAGTGTCATTCAGGGTGTGCAATTAAATCTCAAGTTGGTGATTGTGTAATGCCTAGGGAAGGTATATTCACTAAAATAATAAAAGGTGGAGAAGTAAGGCATGGAGATACAATAGAAGTAATAGAAGAATAGGTATAATTAGGGTCGCGAAGTAGATATATAAGTTTTGCTCCCAAAGCTGGAAAAATGCTTTGAAATGTCGCTAAAACTTATATATCTACTTCGTTAGCTATTTTGAGACCCTTTTGTATTTAGTTTTTGGATGAAGCAGATACATTTGTTATTTTAAATAATAAAGTAGATAATGCCCCTCCTATTATAGCTGGGATAACCCAGTTGAATCCTAAATTTGCAAGTGGCAATTTATGAACTATATCTATATTTATACCTAAGCTGTCTATAACAGTAAGTAAGCTTATTAAAAGAGTAGTATAAGCTGAACCTTTTAAAGTTATGTCATTTGGGAATAGCTTTTTAAATATGTTCATAATAACCAAAATTATAGAAACTGGGTAAATTAAACTTAATATAGGTATTGCTATTTGTATTATTTTATCAACTCCAAAATTTGAAACTATTGCACTGAAAGTACATATGAAAATAACTATGTGTTCATATTTAAATTTCTTATTAGAAAGATCTTCAAAGTATTTACCTGTAACAGATGTTAAACCTATAGCAGTAGTAAGACATGCAAACCCTACAACTATTGCTAACATAATCGTTCCGACATTTCCTAAAAGTTTATATGTTATATTTACTAAAAGTTCAGTTTGAGATATATTGCTATCAAATAAAGTTGAAGCTGTAGCTCCTAAGTAAGTTAATCCACCGTAAACTACTGTCAGACCAATACATGCTATTAAAGAAGCTTTTATAGTATGTGATATATTTTCCTTTTTATCTTGGTATCCTTTATTCACAAAAGAAGTCATAACAAGTGCTACTATTCCTCCTATACCTAAAGCATCCATAGTTTGGTATCCTTGAGTTACGCCTGTTACAAATAAGTTATCAGAATTAACATGTTCTAAAGTTCCAATAGGTGATAGAATTCCTTTTATTATTAATACTGAAAGTGCTAATAATAGTACAGGAGTTAAAAATTTACCGATAATGTCCATAACTTTACTTGGTCGTATAGCAAGACCAAGTGTCAAAACGAAAAATATTATTGAAAATAAAACTGGATTAACATGATTAAATATTGGCATTATGCTTAGTTCAAATGTTGTTGCTGCTGTTCTTGGTATGACTAATATAGGTCCTAGGCAAAGCATCATTAAAATTTCTAGGGTTAATCCGAAATTCTTACCAGCTCTTCCTATAACACCTTGTAAAGATCCAGCTTTTGAAACTGCAATTATAGATAATAGTATTATACCAACGTCTGCTAATATGAATCCTAAGAAACTTATTAACCAATCACTACCTGATGTTAATCCTATATATGGTGGAAATATCAAGTTACCAGCTCCAAAGAACATGGAAAATAAAGCAAATCCTATTATTAATATATCTTTATTTTTATTCATAATTAAACCTCTTTTCTAATTGATTTATAATTTGTATATAAAAAGGCCACATAGCGAATACTATGTGGCCTTAGTTGCCTAGGATTAAAAAAGCCACATAGTATTTATCTATGTGGCTTAAGTACAACCTTAAATTAGCCATCATAGATACAAACAGTTTTTGTTTGTATCCATGATTTTCTTATCTATATCATAAATACAAACTTAACTATAATAGCTAAAATAAAAGTTATTTGATTTTAAAGTATTAGTTAAGTGTACATTGATCATTTAATTTAATCTCCTTATTAAAAGTT
>NZ_JBOFKN010000218.1:0-45168 GCF_051657365.1 Paraclostridium sp. | reverse complement strand
CAAACTCTCAAATATAATTTAAAAAGTTGTCCATCGCTCAGCTAATCATTATCTGAATATCTGGCTTGGTTGTTTGTGTTTAATTCTTTTAAAAAGAATTTTTATAATTAACCTACTGTTTAATTTTCAAAGTTCTTGTCTGCTCTCTTGAGCACATATATAATAATATCATCCTTATTTTCATAAGTCAACACTTTTTTATTTTTTTTATTAATCCATTAAATCCAATTTATACCTTTCTATTAAATCCACTAATATATCTGCATATATAGCTTCTCCAGATTCGTTCTTTTTAGTACTATACCCTGCATTTTCCAACGATTGAGCTTGTTCTTTATAATCATCACTTAAAAACAAACCACCTTCTTCGTATCTTTTGTTTTCTTTTAAAAACTTAGCATGATCTTTTATCGAATCCTCTAAAGAGTTGTATTTTCTAAATTTCGCAACAACCTTATCGCTATAATTTTCTGTTGTTATGACTTCTGTAACTTTACCATCCCAACTATCATCTGCTTTTATTCCAAATAAATTATTACTCTCCTTTGTTAATTCTGACTGCCCCCATCCAGATTCAAGTATAGCCTGTGCTACAGTTATCGATGGCAGTACTCCATATTTTTTATAACTTATTCTAGCTCCTTTTTCAATTTGCTTTATAAATTGAAATTTTTCTTCTTCCATTTTTACATCTTCTCTAGTTATAATTTCATATTCATATTTATTATCATCAACACAAATATATAGACCTAATAAAATGCATGACACTATAATTATTATTTTAGAATTTTTAGCTATTTTCTTTTTTGTCTTCGCTTTAATTCTGAATTTTTTTCTAAATTTTTTCCTTATTTTCCTCGCCATAGTTACCTCCTTTTCGTAATTCATATTATATATAATTGATTATATATTTTAAAATCAAAGGTTTGCTATATTTATTTTATAATATACACTTAATTTATTATATTATATGAAAAAGCTCATTTTAATATTAAAATGAGCTTTTTCATATATTTTTATTTAGATTTTAACTGTATCCATGCTTCATCGTATAATCTTATTTTATCTCCTAAATCCCTAAAAGTCTCAGTCTTATTCATTACATCTTTTGATGGATATGCAACTTGATTTTTAGTTACTTCTGGATCTAATAATTCAAGAGCTCCTATATTAGGTGTGGAATATCCAATATATTCAGCATTTATTTTTGCAATTTCTGGATCTAATAAGAAGTTTATAAACATCTCAGCTTCTTTTTTATTCTGAGCTGTTTTAGGTATTGCCATGGCATCTACCCATTTATTAGTACCTTCTTTAGGTATTGCATATGCTAAATTAGGATTTTGCTCCATTAAAGTAACAGCATCTCCTGAGTATATTATACCCATAGCAGCTTCTTCTCCTAAAAGTCTGTCCTTACCTTCATCATTCACATATGCTAATACTAAATCCTTTTGCTTCATTAATTCTTTCATAGCTTCTTGAATTTCTTTAGGGTTAGTTGTGTTCATACTATAACCAAGTTTTTTCAAGGCTATTCCTATAGTATCTCTAACAGAATCAAACATCATTATATTACCTTCATACTTTGGATTCCATAATATATCCCAACTATCTACTTTTTCATGTACCATTTTTTTATTATATAAAATACCAAATGTTCCCCACATGTAAGGAACACTATATGCACTCTCTTTATCATACACAGGGCTCATGAAACTTTTGTCTATATACTTTATATTAGGTATATTTTTAAAATCTATTTTTTGAAGTAAGTTTTCCTTCTTCATTTTTTCTACCATATAGTCAGATGGAAATATTAAATCATAATTAGTACTTCCACTTTTAACTTTTTGGTACATCATTTCATTTGTATCATAAGTTTCATATTGAACATCTATACCTGTTCTTTTTTCAAATATAGGTATAAGACTTTCATCTATATAATCTCCGACATTATATACATTTAAAACTTTTTTTGAATCTGTTGCTCCACAACCTGTAAGCATAGATGAAACCAAAGCTCCTATAGTAATTAGTACTGATATTTTTTTAAATTTCATATTATTCATCGCCCCTTACTATAGATTGTTTTTTGTTTGATATTAATAATAATATCAATACCACAGTAAACATTATAGTAGATAATGCATTTATTTCTGGTTTTATACCTCTTCTTGCCATTCCATATATTTCTATTGAAAGGTTACTAACTCCATTTCCTGTATTAAAGAAACTTATTATAAAGTCATCAATCGACATAGTAAACGCAATTAAAAATCCAGATATTATACCTGGCTTTATTTGAGGTAATACAACTTTTCTCAATGCATACATAGGTGTTGCACCTAAATCCATAGCAGCTTCTTCTATATTTTGAGGAAGCTGTTTTATTTTTGGAAGCACTGATAGTATTACATAAGGTATACTAAACATTATATGAGATAATAGCATTGTCATAAATCCAAATTCTAAGTTTAAGAAAACAAATAAACTCATTAAAGCTACAGCTGTAACTATATCTGGATTTAATACAGGTAAGTAATTTATGTTTAATATTAGCTTTCTTTTTTTACCTCTCATTTTGTGTATTCCAATAGCACTTATTGTACCTACAATAGTTGCTACTATAGAAGATATTATAGCAACCACTATTGTATAGTATAGCGCATTCATTATGCTATCATTATGAATAAGTTGTTGATACCATTTAAATGTAAATCCACCCCAGTGGGCCATAGATTTAGAATCATTAAATGAAAATACTGCTAACGCCATTATCGGTGCATATAAAAACAAAAAAACTAGCGTTAAATATATATTAGATATTAACTTCTTTAAAATAATAACCCACCGCCTTCTTTATCACTGTCATCCTCAAATCTAGACATAACAGCCATAGATATTAATATTACAATCATCATAAATATCGATATCGCTGATCCAAAATTCCAATCTCCAACTACTGTAAATTGTTGTTCTATTAAGTCTCCTAATAACATGAATTTACCACCACCTAGTAATCTAGATATAGCAAATGTAGTTACCGCTGGCATAAACACCATAGTTATTCCTGATATAACACCCGGTACACTTAATGGAAATATAACTTTAGTGAATACCTGGAAGCTATTTGCCCCTAAGTCTTTTGCTGCATTTATTAAGTCATTATCCATTTTAGATAATGATGTATATATAGGTAATACCATAAATGGTAGGAAGTTATATACCATTCCAAGTAATATTGCAAAATTTGTATAAAGTAATGTTACAGGTTCTACACCAAATAAACCTAAGAAAGAATTTAATATCCCATTTTTACCTAAAATAGCAACCCATGCATAAGTTCTTAAAAGAAAATTCATCCACATAGGAAGTATAAATAATAATATTAAAGTATTTCTTTTGCTTATATGAGCTTTCGAAATTATATATGCAACCGGATAACCCACTAATAAGCATATAACTGTTGATGTTCCAGCTAGTATTATAGATCTTAAAAATACCTTTAAATAAATAGGATTAATTAATCGTTGGTAATTCTCTAAAGAAAACACCATTTTATTTCCATCTTCAATTGTAAAACTGAAAAACAATACAAGTATCAGAGGTATAACTATAAATAATGCACTCCATATAATATATGGGTACGCAAGAAAGGATTTATTTTTTTTCATATTTATTCACTCACTTTTCTCATTATATGAATATCTTCTGGGTATATATCTAGTCCTAGCTCTTTTCCTATTTGTGCACTTTGTGTGTTGTGTAGTATCCAAACTCTTCCATTTTCATTCACTTCAATTTCATAATGAACGCCCTTGAATAGCACAGATGTAACTTTCCCTTTTAACATTCCTTTATCAGGTTCTACCATTTTTATATCTTCTGGTCTTATTACAACTTCAATATCTTCATTTTTATCAAAGTCTTTATCTACACACTTAAATATCCTTCCACAAAATTCAACTAAGTAATCTTCTAACATAACTCCATCAAATATATTGCTTTCTCCTATAAACCTAGCTACAAATGAATTTTCAGGTTCATTATATATATCTTGTGGAGTACCCATTTGCTGAATTTTACCTTTATTCATTACTATTATCTTATCAGACATAGTAAGAGCCTCTTCTTGATCATGAGTTACAAATATAAATGTTATTCCTAGCTTCTTTTGTATCTTTTTAAGTTCCATTTGCATTTCTTTTCTTAGTTTTAAATCTAGTGCTCCTAACGGTTCATCTAATAATAAAACTTTAGGTTCATTAACTAAAGCTCTAGCTATAGCTACCCTTTGTTGTTGTCCTCCACTTAAAGAATCCACTTGTCTTTTTTCAAATCCCTCAAGCGCAACTAATTTTAGCATTTCTTTTACTTTCTTATCTATTTCGTCTTTCGGTAGTTTTTTAATTTTCAATCCAAAAGCTATATTTTCATATATATTCATATGAGGAAATAAAGCATATTTTTGGAATACTGTATTTATTTGCCTTTCATACGGTGGTATATCTGTAATATTATTCTCTTCAAATAATACCTTTCCATCATCCGCATATTCAAATCCTGCTATTATTTTTAGTGTTGTAGTTTTACCACATCCACTTGGTCCTAATAATGTTAAAAATTCATTCTTTTTTATATCTAAACTTAAGTTATCTAAAACTTGATTATCATCATAACTTTTAGATAAGTTTTTTAGCTCTATTATATTTTCTAACAAATATATCACCTCTTTCTTTTAAAATGACGGTGGAGTACTCACCCAAATAACTTTCGCTTCTGTTTTTCCTGCATTTGATATATAATGATTCGCTCTAGGTTTAAAATAGAAACTTTCACCTTTTCTAACTTTATTTTTCTTATCTCCTATGTGTAAGTAAATAGAACCAGCTAACACATATCCAAATTCTTCACCTTCATGTGGTTTCTCTTCTTTGTACTGTCCGCCTGGAGATAAAGTTATTATTATTGGTTCCATCTCATTTTTTTGAGAATTTGGAACTAACCATTTAAATGTATATTTTAATTCTTCATCTTCAGTCTCAAACATATCTTCTTTAGTGAAGCAAATTTTTTCATTATCCATTTCATTAAAAAACTCTTTAAGATTAGTTCCTAAAATTTCTAATATATCTATAAGCGTAGCAATGGATGGTGATGTTAAATTGTTTTCTAATTGAGATATAAATCCTTTAGAAAGTTCACACCTATTGGCTAACTCTTCTTGCGTTAACTGCTTTTCAATTCTTAATCGTTTTATTTTTTCACCTATATCCATGGTCCACCTCCTAATTTCACTCATTTTTACTAAACCTTTTGTTTAAAATTTCTAAACAACAAATCATATTATATAAAATTCAAGCATATATTTCAATAGTTTTTAAAATTTTTTTCACTATTTATATAAGTAAAGAAACTAGTATTTCAAACCTTTTGTAGATTTAATGTTTTTTTACTGTTTATATTAATATTTATAAAGTTTAGTATGCCTAATTATAGTTTTTCATTCGTATTTTACTATTTTATTCCTTTTATAAAATTTAAATAAAATAAAAAACCTGTCTAACAACAGGCTTTTCATCTTTAAATTATATAAATTTATAGTCTTTTTTATCTAACTTACTTGCCGCTTCTTCATCTAGAATCAATACAACATCGGAGTGAAACTGAAGTATAGAAGACGGTACTTCTGGAGTGACAGGTCCATGTACTGTATTATATATGGCATCAGCTTTACCTTCACCTGAGGCTAAAAGCATTATTTTTTTAGCTGAAAATATTGAACCTATCCCCATAGTTACAGCTTTTTTAGGAACATCATCTATTGAGTCAAAAAATCTCGCATTCGCTTTTATTGTAGATTCTTTTAAATCTACTAAATTAGTATATCTTGCAAATGCATCTGATGGTTCATTAAAACCTATGTGTGCATTGTTTCCTATTCCTAAAACTTGTATATCTACACCATCTATATTTTTTATAGCTTGATCATAGTTTCTACATTCATCTTCTACATCTTCATTCATTCCATTAGGTATATTTATATTTTCTTCTTTTACATTTATATAATTAAATAAGTTTTCATGCATAAAGCAATAATAGCTTTGATTATTATCTCTTGGAAGTTTATAATATTCATCTAAGTTGAAAGTTTTAACATCAGAAAAATCTAATTCCCCATTGTTATACATATTAACTAAATTTTTATACATTCCTATAGGCGTACTCCCTGTAGCTAATCCTAATATAGAATCGGACTTTAATATTACTTGACTTGCTATCATTTGAGCTGCTCTTTTACTCATTTCGTCATAATTTTTACAAACTAATATTCTCATATTCATCCTCCACCATCTATTATATATTTATTTAAATATTATTTCTCCATTTGATATACTCATAGTGCAGTTTAAATCATTATCAAATATAGCTATATCTGCATCTTTTCCTATATCTAAACTACCTTTTTTATTATCTATACCTAATGATTTAGCTGGATTAAGTGATGCTAAATGTACCGCCTCATTTATATTTAAATTAGTATTTTCATAAAAATTCTTTACCATTGAATTTAAACTTGAGACACTACCTGCTAAAGAACCACTTTCTAGTCTAGCTGCTCCATCTTTAACTATAACAGCTTGCCCTCCCAAGCTATAAGTGCCATTTTCTAATCCTCCAGCTTCCATTGAGTCAGTTATTAAGATGATTTTTTCTTTACCTTTACTATCTAATATAAATTGGAATAGATCCTTTGTTATATGGATAGTATCACATATAAATTCACAATAGGCATCTGTAGTTAATGCTACCCCTACAACCCCTGGATCTCTGTGATTTAAACCTGTCATTCCATTAAATGTGTGAGTTATATTACTTGCTCCTAATCTTATAGCGTCTCTTGCTTGTATAAATGTTGCCGCACTATGACCTATAGATAATACTATGTTTGTATTTTCTTTTATATCCTTAGTAAATTTAAAATCTATATCTTCTTCTGGAGCATATGTTATAACCTTAATTACATCCTCGTATTTTTTTACAAATTCATAACTTGGATTAACTATATAATTTCCATTTTGAGCACCTTTATATATTTTGTTTATAAAAGGACCTTCTAAGTGAGCTCCCAAAACTTTAGCTCCATCTATTTCTCTACTCATACCTCTTTTTATTGAATTAAGAGCCTCTTCAATTGATAATTCATCCATAGTCATAGTCGTTGGTAAATAAGAAGTTACCCCATGTCTAGATATGGATTTTGATATTATATCTATCGCTTCATCGCTACCTTCCATAGTATCTTTACCCATATTACCGTGTATGTGTATATCGATTAATCCTGGTGACACTAATTTTCCACTTGCATCTATAATTTCACAATCTTTTGGTGCTTGATCTGTTATATCTATTATTTTTTTATCAAATACAAGTACTTTATTTTCTAAAATCTCATTTCTTAAAAGAATCTTTCCATTTATTATAGCTTTCATTCTTATCTCCCCCCTATGCATTTAGTAATATTTCATATTGATATTTATCACTTCTAAATATAGATATCGTATACTCAACTGGTATATCTCCATCTATATATGAAGTTCTTTTTAACTTTAAAGCTAATGTTCCTATATCCTGTTGTAATAATTCAGCTTCTTGATTTGATAATATAATAGGCTCTATTATTTGTTCAGCCCTTTTCATTTTATAGCTGTAATTTTCACTCAGTATAGAATATAGCGAATTGTTGTTTTTTAAATCTGATTTTAAATTCAAACATATACTCTTTGGTATATAACTTATTTCTATTCCAAATGGTTCATCCTCTATATACCTTAACCTTTCTACTCTATATATCTTTTGATTCTCATCTTCTATTTTTAATTCTTTCCTTATATATTCATCGTTATTATCTTCCTCAAAAGATAATATATCTGTTTTTATATGAATTCCTTTTTCTTTCATAACTTCAGTAAATCCCTTCATGCTAGAAAACCTATTCCTTTGTTTCGCAGCTGATACGAAAGTACCTTTTCCCTGTACTCTATATAAAAAACCTTCATTTACTAAATTCACTATAGCTTTATTAACTGTCATCCTGCTTACATTTTGAATATTACAAAGTTCTCTCTCAGGCATTATTGAGTCTTCAGCCTTAAGTTCACCCGAGCTAATCATATCTCTTATTATATTCATAAGTTGTATATGTAAGGGAATTTGACTATTTTTATCTACTAACTTCAATTTTATTCACCACTCTTTTCATTATGGTATATACCAATTTTGGTATATACCAATTATACTATCATTTATATTTTACTTCAATACTTTCTATTTATTTGTTATAAAAATTTACTTATATTACAATTTATTTATAAGATACCCATAAATATGGTATTATAATAGAATATATAATTTGAAATATTAAACAAAGAGGTGAATAAAATTGATAAAAATAGGTGATTTCAATAAATTAACAATAGCTAGAAAAGCTGAATTTGGTTTCTTTTTAGATGCTAAAACAGGAAATACTAAAGATGATATTTTCATGCATAGAAAATTTACTAATTATGAAGTTTTAATACCAGGAGATGAAGTTAATGTATTCGTATATAGAGACTCTAAAGATAAACTAGCAGCTACTTTAAATGCTCCTTTAGCTAAAATAAATGAAGTGGGATATTTCGAAGTTGTAGATGCTACTAACATTGGTTACTTCATAAATATAGGTTTAGAAAAAGATATATTAGTACCTTTTAGTTCTAAACACTACGATATCAAAAAAGGTGGTAAATATTTATTCTACTTATACTTAGATAAGTCAGATAGAATAGCAGCTACTACTAAAGTAGATGAGCATTTAACTACTGATCATGAGTATAACATTGGAGATAATGTTAAAGGTGTTGTTTACGGCTTCCAAACAAACGATAGTGCTATGATTTGTATAGATAATAAATATGCAGGAGTTATACTTAATAATGAATATTTCACTGAGCTTAATATAGGCGATCAGTTAAATTTAAATGTTATTAAGATTTATGAAGATGGTAAATTAGGCCTTACTCCAAGACAAGGAAGAGAGCAAGAATTAAATGAACTTGAAGAAAAAATAATAAACCATTTAAATAATGCATCTAGAGGATTTATGCCTTATAACGATAAGTCAGATCCTGCTGATATAGCATCTTTATTTAACTGTAGTAAGAAAAACTTTAAACGTACTTTAGGTGTACTTATGAAAAAGGGATTAATTACACAAAATGAAGAAGGAACTCGTTTAGTTTAATAATAAAACAAAAAATATTACCTTTAAAATAAACCCTAGAAAGTTGACACTAGAAAAAGAGTGTTTACTTGCTATAGGGTTTATTTTTGTATAAATATATATAAAGGAGCTGATCACTCTTTTTTATTTATTTTCTACAATTTCACCGCTATATATATTTATTTTATGAATACCCATACTTTGATTATGTTCATGTTTTTCATTTTGATGAATATCTTCTTCATCTTCTATTTTTATATGTACATCTACTAAATATTCATCTCCAACTAATTTTATATCTTCTTCAGTATTAGATACGCCATCTCCATATTTGGATTTTAATACTCTTAATGCATTTTCCTTTGATATAGGTTCCATATTTTCCTTATTATAGTTATTTTCTTTAATATATTTATATTCATTATCAACCTTATCTTTAAATTTAAATATAAAGAATGATGCTAATAAAATAATTATAAACACTAATATAAAATATATTTTTTTCATATAAATTCTCCAAATCCTAATAAATGCTAAATATTATTTTTTAATAATTATATCATATATGTAACTAATTGCTCTAAATTTATAATTATATTTTGATATATAAAAACACCCCAATTGTTAGATTTTAGTCCAACAATTGGGGTTTAGTACACATTTCTAACTCTCTTTTTATTTATTATAATCCATAAAAGTTTAATTCATCTTTATAAATATTAATTTAAATTTTTTTAAATTGAGGTAAATATTCCTTATGAGCTTCCATCATCTCATCTAATATTATTTTAGCTAAATCATCTGATGGTATTAATGGATTTATGCAAAGTGCAAGATATGCAGCATCATAATCTCCATATACAGCAGCTTTAGCAGCCAATAATTCAAATGATTTAATTTGACTTACTAATCCATCTACAGCATCTGGTAAATACCCTATCGATAATGGTTTAGGTCCATTCTTAGTTATAACACTACTAACTTCAACCCCTTGATTATCTCTAAAGTTTCTTATAGCTCCATTATTCAATGTATTAACAACTTGAATATCCTGTTTATCATTATATATAGAACTTATTAAGTTACATGCCGCATCACTATAATATGCTCCTCCTCTTTTTTCTAATTGAGGTGGTTTTATATCTAAATTTTCATCTTTATATAATTCAAATAACTGGTCTTCTAATTCTTTAACTACCTGACCTCTAGCTTTTCCTTTTGCAAATTCTCCTAGCTCTTCTTGTAACATTTCTTTAGTTTTATAATAATATCTGTGATATGGACAAGGAACCAGCCCTAAATCTTTAATAAACTCAGCATTAAATTCTATAGCCTTTATATTTTGTACTGTTAATTTGGAATGTACAAATTTATCTATAGCCTCTTCAGTAACATCTACTCCATCTAAAGATACATTTAATCCATAAACCATATGATTAAGACCAGCAAAGTCCATTTTTATTCTATCATTTTCAACTTCAAATAATTTAGCTATTCCATTTCTCATGCCTATAGGTACATTACACAAGCCTATATAGTTTTTAAAATTTGTGTATCTAAATACTGCTTCAGTTATTATTCCCGTAGGATTAGTAAAGTTTACTATCCAAGCTTTAGGACATAACTCCTCGACATCTTTTATTATATCAAGTACTACAGGAACAGTTCTTAATGCTTTAAATAATCCACCTGCTCCATTAGTTTCTTGACCTATAACTCCATGTGATAAAGGTATCCTTTCATCTTTAATTCTAGCTTCTAATAATCCCACTCTTAACTGAGTAGTTACAAAATCAGCATCCTTTAAAGCTTCTCTTCTATCTAAAGTTAGGTGAATCTCCATATCTACTCCAGCTTTTTTTACCATTCTTTTAGCTAGATTGCCCACTGTCTCCAACTTATCTTTCCCTTGCTCTATATCAACCAACCATAATTCTTTTACTGGAAGTTCTTCATATCTTTTTATAAATCCTTCTACAAGCTCTGGAGTATAACTAGAACCTCCACCTATAGTTACTATTTTTAGTCCTTTTTTCATAATTTGAGTCTCCTATCGTGTCTTATAATTCTAAATCGTCAAAACTAAAGTCATCATCATTTCCCTGAGCTGGAACTAAAGTTCCTTTTCTTTTCTCTATTTTTTCTGATGCTATTACAAACGGTATATAAATTACTATTGATATTAATAGATTAACAGCTGCTAAAGCTCCTCCACTCCAGTGACCTGTAGCCATTACTCCCCCAATTATCGGAGGTGTAACCCATGGTATTTTAGGCATTATTACCGGCATGACCCATCCAATTTTTATAGCCATATAAGCAACTGCCGAACATATAACCGGAGCTAATACGAAAGGTATCATATATATTGGATTTAATACTATTGGTAATCCAAATATAACTGGTTCACTTATATTGAAACATGATGGTGCTAACCCTAAAGCTATCATATCTTTACGTCTTCTACCTGCTATTATTAAAGCTATTATTAATCCAAGTATCATACCTGATCCACCTAAATATACAAATGCATCAAGGAATGACCCTGCAAATACATGATACCCATGTGTAGCTCCAGCTTGAGCTAAAGCCGCATTTTCTGCCCCTAAATCCATTAATAAAGTTTCAGTTACAGGCATTGCTATATTTGCCCCATGAAGCCCGATAGTCCATAATGCATGTATAAAGAAAGTTATTAACATTGTTGATCCAAGTGAATCTGCTACTCCTTTAAGTGGTGCTGCTAAATATGTTGTTAGTAAATCATTTAAGAATAATCCACCTGTAAATTTCTTGATTAGAACTCCTATAATTCCAAATACTGCTATTGTTAACATACCTGGTATAAGCTTAGCAAAAGATTTCGCTACTGCCGGTGGTACACCATCAGGCATTTTTATAGTCATTTTCTTTATTCTAGATAATCTAACAAATAATTCGGTTGAAAGTAATCCGATTACTATAGCTGAAAATAACGCTGAGTTAGATACATATCCAGAGGGGATAAATCCACCTGCAGTAATCAATTCTCCAGCATCTGTTTTTATATTGGCAACTTGTGGAGCCATTATAAAGAAAATAGCTAAAGCTATAAGTCCTGCTTGTAGTCCATCTTCATCATAAGATTTAGCAAGATTATATGCTATAGATACAACTAAGAATAACGCCATAGTGGCAATTGATCCCCACCATAAATCTCCACCTAGCATAGTCCAGTTTTCACCAAATATTTTTGCCATAAAGTTTTTATAAGCATCTACTGGTAAATTATTTACTAATGTAGCTACAGCTCCTATCATAGTTATAGGTATCATCGCTACGAAACCATCTCTTACAGCTACCAAATGTCTTTGTGCACCTAATTTTCCTGCTACTGGGATAACATACTTATCCATAAATTTCATTATTGCTCCCATAATAATCCTCCTTTTAAATATTTTTAAATTCTCTAAAACGTTTTCTTTAGATTTGTAATTTTATTATTTAGTTATTATTCCTTATATATAAACCCTATTTAAATTTGATTCATATATATGTTATTTGTATTGTTATATATATTATAATTTAAATGTATATACATTTCAACACCTTTGTAAAAACATTTTCCTAGTTTTTTCGTAAAATAAAACTGCACCTGATTATTCAGATACAGCACTTAAAGTTAATGTATATCCATAATGATATGTATGAGAATATTCAAACACTTCACTACTTTGTAGTTTACAGATCTGACTTATATAAAGTAATGCCTCTGGCTTTGTCAAATCTAATAAATTTATTAATTCATCATTAGCTAAAACTGAACTAACTTCTCGTTCCGACATAGCAATTTTATATCCACAAATTTTCTCAACATAATTGTATAAGGAACTTTCACAATGAGATTTTTTTAAATTTGGAAATAATTTTACTGGCATATAAGTTTCCATATAAGAAAGTTTTATATTATTAGCTAATCTTAT
Organism: Paraclostridium sp.; assembly: GCF_051657365.1. Taxonomy (NCBI): domain Bacteria; kingdom Bacillati; phylum Bacillota; class Clostridia; order Peptostreptococcales; family Peptostreptococcaceae; genus Paraclostridium; species Paraclostridium sp. The sequence continues at coordinate 31,938 of NZ_JBOFKN010000218.1, read as the reverse complement.
TCTCTTTATTTCCCACACATTTTCTTTTTCTGTAATATTTAACTTTTTCATAAGTTCTTCATCAGCTTCTACAATATTAAGTTCTACTAGTATGTTAGAAACTTCATATCCCTTACTTTTCATTTCCTCTGTAAATCCACTTACAGCAGAAATATTATCATAGACCTTATTCGCTAAAACAATACTCCCTACACCTCTTTGTCTAGTTATATATCCATCTTTGACTAAATTATTCAACGCTGATCTTACAGTCATTCTAGTAACATTAAACTCTTCACTTAACTGTTTTTCCGATGGAATCAGTTCACCCTGCTTTAAAGTTTTAGATTGTATTAAATTTTTAATATAGCTCTCTATTTGTTTATAAATAGGTTCATTCATTTACATTGCCCCTTTAAATTTTTCATTTGTATATATATTATATACTAATGAATATATATTTAATTATAATATATATATATATATCCTTTTTTCTATTATATCTAAAAAAGGATATCTGTTAAGATATCCTTTACAGTTTCTATCAAAGATTATATTCTGGCTACACCTGATTTTATTGCTGCTGTTTTTATAGCTTCTGCCACATTTTTTGCTACATCTCTATCAAAAGCTTTAGGTAATATATTCTCTGAGTTTAAATCTTCTTCATTTATAGAGTTTGCTATTGCATGTGCTGCTGCTATCTTCATTTCTTCATTTATTTCACTAGCTCTAACATCTAATGCTCCTCTAAATATTCCAGGGAAAGCCAATACATTGTTTACTTGATTTGGGAAATCACTTCTACCAGTTCCAACTATGTACGCTCCACCTTCTTTTGCTATATCCGGCATTATCTCTGGTGTTGGGTTAGCCATTGCTAATATTATAGATTTCTCATTCATTGATTCTACCATTTCTTTTGTAACACAATTAGGTCCTGAAACTCCTATGAATACATCCTTATTTTTTATAACATCAGCTAATAATCCTTTTTCATTATGAATATTAGTAACATCTAGCATTTCTCTTTGAGCCCAATTTAAATCTTCCATGTTTTCTTCTAAAGCTCCATTTAATCCACATAAGACTACATTTTTAACTCCCATACTAAGAAGCATCTTAGTTATAGCAAGTCCAGCTGCTCCTGGCCCATTTATAACTATTTCTAAATCCTCAACTTTTTTGTTTATTAATTTTAGTGAGTTTATTATAGCTGCTGATAAAACTATAGCTGTACCATGTTGGTCATCATGAAATACAGGTATATTCAATTCTTTTTTTAACTTTTCTTCTATTTCAAAACATCTAGGAGCACTTATATCTTCTAAGTTTATTCCTCCAAATACCGGTTCCATCAATTTCACAGCATGTACTATTTCATCTACATCTTTAGTTTTTAAACAAATCGGAAATGCATCCACATCTGCAAACTCTTTAAATAATATAGCCTTCCCTTCCATTACAGGTATAGATGCACTAGCACCTATATCCCCTAGTCCTAACACAGCAGTTCCATCACTTACTACCCCAACCATATTTCCTTTTGAAGTGTATTTATATACTAAATCTTCATCTTTAGATATTTCAACACATGGAGCTGCAACTCCTGGAGTATATGCTATTGATAAATCATCTTTATCTTCAACTTTAACTTTACTACAAACAGTTATTTTACCTTTGTTTTCTTCATGTACTTTTAATGCTAATTCTGAATAGTTTTTACTCATAAGTTCGACCTCTTTCATATAGTGATTTTTAATTATCTATTTAATTCATAAATATTATTACCATTACAATCTATCGCTACTATTACCAACAAATCTTCAACCTCTAATCTTCTAATTGCCTCAGCGCCTAAATCTTCGTATGCAATTACCTCAGCTCTTTTTATAGAATTTGATATATAAGCACCTGCACCACCTATTGCAGCTAAATATGCACAAGTATTTTTTTTCATAGAATCTATAACAGTTTTATTTCTTTTTCCTTTTCCTATCATTAACTTCAATCCTCTATCTAATAAAGGTGTTGTTAAATCATCCATTCTATAACTTGTTGTTGGTCCAGCTGATCCAATAACTTCGCCTTCTTTATTCGGAGTTGGTCCTACATAATATATAGCTTGTCCTTTTAAATCAAAAGGTAAGTCTTTACCTTCATTTATACATTTTATAAGTCTTTGATGAGCTGCATCTCTCGCAGTGTAAATTACACCACTCAAACTAATCATTTCTCCACATTTAAGTGCTTTTATAACGTCATGGTTTATTGGAAGAGTTATTTTTTTCATTGTATATATCCCCCTTATATTATAACTTTTTTATGTCTTGATGCATGACAATTTATATTTACTACTACAGGAAGTCCAGCTATATGAGTTGGAAATGTTTCTATATTTACAGCAAGTGCTGTAGTATTTCCACCTAAACCTTGTGGTCCTATACCTAATTTGTTTACCTCTTGTAAAATTTCCATTTCTAATTCTTTTATTTTTTTATCTTCATTATGTTTACCTATATCTCTTAACAATGATTTTTTTGCTATTTGAGCACATTTTTCAACAGTTCCTCCAATACCAACACCTACAACTATAGGAGGACACGGATTCGGTCCCGCTTCTCTCACTGTTTCTATTATAAATTCTTTAATACCATTAATTCCATCTGATGGCTTTAACATTTTTAATTTACTCATATTCTCACTACCAAAACCTTTTGGTGCGAATTCTATAATTATATTTTCTCCTTCAACTATATCATAGTGTATTATAGCTGGAGTGTTATCTTTCGTATTGATTCTATCTATTGGACTTACTACAGATTTCCTTAAATATCCTTCAGTATATCCTTGTCTTACCCCTTCGTTTATAGCATCAGTTATATTTTGTCCTTCTACATGAACATCTTGTCCTATTTTTATAAAAAATACAGCCATACCTGTATCTTGACATATAGGCATCTGCTTTTCCTCTGCTACTTCACAGTTTTTAATTAATATATTCAATATGTTTTTTCCTAATTCATTGTTTTCTTTTGTCTCATATTCTCTTATAGATTTTTTTACATCTTCACCTAAATATATATTTGCTTTTATACAAATTTCTTTTATTACTTCAGTAATTTGTGATGATTTTATAATTCTCACGAACTTAACCTCTACTTTCATATTTAATATTCGACTATATATAAACTTTATCATTTTTTATTTGTTTTAACAATAAAAAAGCATATACTGTCCGTAAGTATATGCTTTATTGGGGATATATGAGTTTTATGGTTGTAAGAGATATTTTAAGTTTTGGGGGAGATTAATTACCTCTTATATTATAAGTATTTACCATTTTTTGATTTATATACATATTTTAAAAATTATTTTTTAGATATATACTTGTTATCTTTTATGTAATATCTCCATAAATAATCTTTAGCTTCCTGAGCATAATCAATATTCACACGCTTACTTTCTATAATTTCAATTTTTTCATCATTGTCGTATCCATTAAGGCTATCTACAATATATAATTCATCACCCAATATACTTTTTAAATTCAAGTCTTTTTCAATTTTAAGAGCTTTGCATAACTTGCCAGGACCATTGCATATATTCTTTTTTTGATACATAGTTAAATCCACATAATTTTTAGAATATCTATTTTGTGAAATGTTATCAATATTACTTATAGGTTCTACCGCTCTAATTAATACACACTGTGGTATATCTTCAATACTAGCTGAAATGTTTAAACAATAATACATCCCATATATTAAGTAAACATATATATGACCGCCATCTTGATATAAAGGTTTTGTTCTTTCTGTTCTTTTATCTCCAAAAACATGGGCAGCTTTATCTTCGATTCCCATATATGCTTCAGTTTCAACTATTTTAGTAATAATTTCTTTATCATCGTATCTTCTAACCAAATATTTTCCAAGTAATTCTCTCGCAACAGTTATCGCATCTCTTCTAAAAAATTCAATGTTCATATTATCACGTCTTTCTATATTTTGTAAGTAATTTATATTATATCTTCAAATTCACAATTTATAATTTTTTGTAAGTCGACAGGACTTATTTCAACCTGATATCCTATTTTTCCTGCGCTTACTATTATATCATCTAAGTTTTCAGCCGTTTTATTTATAAAAGTTTTATATAATTTTTTCATACCTATAGGAGAACATCCTCCTCTAATATACCCGGTTAATTTATTAATGTCACTTACATGTATCATCTCGATTTTTTTTTCATCTGCAACCTTTGCAGCTTTTTTTAAATCCAAATTTTCATGTACAGGAATTACATAAACATAAATATTTTTGCTAGTTCCATGTGTAACTAATGTTTTATAAACTTCATTGACATCTTTTCCTATTTTGTTTGCAACTGAAATACCATCTACATGATCATCTGATATATCATATGAAAATATATTATACTTAACTTTCTTAGAATCTAGTATTCTCATTGCATTTGTTTTTACCGCTTTAGCCATAATTTATCACTCCCTAATTCGTTACTATACTTAATTATACCCTTAGTATAAATTTTTTTTCTAGATTTATTTGTGTATATTAAAAATCTAGTTAAGATATTTTCTTAACTAGATTTTAATAGCAATTGCTTATTCTAATTTAATATTATTTCCAAATAACTATTTTTAAATTTTAATCTATATATCTAGTATAATTTTTCAACCAAATTTTCTCATCTACATTTAAGTATGGTGATAATTCATTATAAACCATTTCATGGTATTCATTTAAATATTTAATTTCATCTATATTCATGTATTTAGGATTTATGGCATCTAGATCTATAGGTGCAAATGTAATTGGTTCAAAGTACATAAATTGTCCATACTCATTTTTATTACCTTTCTTAGTTACCATTTCATTTTCGATTCTTATACCATGTGACCCTTCAACATATATCCCTGGTTCATTTGTTGTTACCATACCTTCTTCTAGAATAGGATTTTTAATTTTATCTTCTCCTATTTTCCAATAAAAACTATTAGGTCCTTCATGTACATTTAATAAAAATCCTATTCCATGCCCTGTTCCACATTTATAGTCCATGTCACACTCCCAAAGTGGTCCTCTAGCTAAAACATCTAGATTTACACCTCTTGTTCCATATAAAAACTTAGCCTTCGATAAGCAAATCATACCTCTAACCACAGCTGTAAACTGTTGTTTTAATAGTTCGCTTATTTCACCTAATGCTATAGTTCTAGTTATATCTGTAGTTCCATCATAATATTGTCCTCCAGAATCTACTAAAAATAAACCTTCTTGTTCTAATTTATATTGACTCTCTGAAGTAGCACTATAATGCATCATAGCTGCATGATCTTTATACCCAGCTATAGTATTAAAACTCGGCTCTATAAACCCAACTTGCTCTCTTCTTAAACTTTCTAATTTTTCACTTGCACTTAGTTCTGTTATCTCAATTTTTCCAATATTATTTTTTAGCCAATACATAAATTTTGTAACTGCTACTCCATCTTTTATATGGCTATTTCTAATATTTTTAAGTTCTATTTCATTTTTTATGCATTTCATATATGTAGTAGGATTAGAATTTTCTATTTTATTTGTATCTTTAGGTATATTCTTATATATTAAATAGTTAATTTTAAATGAATCTATAAGTACAGATTCTTCGGATTTAATTTCTTTAATAAATTGGTAAACTTCTTCATATTTTTTTATATTTATATTCACCTCATTTAATTCATTTAAAACATCTTTATTTAATTTATTTTCATCTATAAATAAATATATTTTGTCTAAGGTAATAACTAAATATGATAAAACTACAGGATTATACTCCACATCTCGTCCCCTTATATTTAATAACCAAGCAATATCATCTAAGCTAGTTATAATATGCACTGTGGATTTTAATTCTTTCATTTTTTCTCTAATCCTACTTAATTTATCAGCAAAACTTTCTCCACTATACTTAATATCTATTAAAAAGGCTTTTTCTTTTGACATGCAAGGTCTTTCATTATAAATTTCATCAACCAAATCAAATTCATATACAATTTCTATATCTTTAGAAATTAACTTATCACTTAAGTTTTTGCCTTGATTTGCAGATACTACCCTTCCATCAAAACCTAGTTTACTCCCCTTTGGCATTTTCTTTTCTAAATATTGCGGAATTGTTAATACTCCATTTTCAAACATTTTAAAAAGCTTAATTTGGCTATTTTCTAATTCTTTTTCTGCTTGTATAAAATATCTTCCATCTGTCCAAAGCCCACATTCTTCCATAGTTACGATTAATGTACCTGCTGAACCTGTAAACCCAGACATGTATTCTCTTAATTTAAAAAAATCACCTACATACTCACTCTGATGATAATCTGATGATGGTATCATATATGCAAATATGTCCTTTTCTTTCATAAGACTTCTTAGTTTATCTAGCCTTTTATTAATCATGATATTCTACTTATCCCCCTTAAGTAATTTTATATTATATAAATTTTATAATATCTTCTTTAATTACCTCTTTTAAATTTTCAAAAGTTCTTTTAATTTGAACTGGTCTTTCACCTAAAATAAATATTTTATCTGCTAAAAATAAAGCTTCTTCTATATCGTGCGTTACAAATACAACTGTTTTTAACTCAATGTTAAAAATTGATTTTAATTTAATCATTATCTCATTTTTTATTTTTACATCTATTGATTTAAACGGTTCATCCATAATTATATAATTTGATGGTTTAATAAAAGCCCTAGCTATATTTGCCCTTTGTCTTATTCCCCCACTAAGCATTTGTGGGTATACATTTTTATATTTTTCTATTTCAACTAAACTTAAATATCTATTAACTACTAAATTTAATTCCTCTTTATCATAAAATTTCATTCCTACTAGTTTCATGTTTTCTTCTAACGTAAGCCACTCTATCAACCTATCTTCTTGAAATACATAACTAACTTCACTTTTAGGTAATATGTTAAACTTTTCATCATCACTTTCACTGATTCCAGTAATTAAATTTAACAAAGTGCTTTTACCACACCCCGATTTACCTATAATGCAATTAACTTTATTTTTATTAAAATCCACGTTAAAATCTTTATATATAACTTTATCTTCATAATGTTTATTTAAATTTTCTATTGATAAAATCATTTTTTTCTCCATTTGTAATTTATTTTAACAATATGTTTTTGCATATAATTTAATAGTATTGATATCATTCCAATTACTATAATCCATGCAAAAATTGCCGCAGTATTAAAATTTATTTTTTCAACTTGTATTATAGTTCCTATTCCATAAGCTGGTTGCCCATATATTTCACCTGCAATTACCACTTTGAACACTAATGAAAATGTAGAAATCAAAATAGGCACTAAGCTCATTTTTATAGAAGGTATATATATTTTTTTTATTTTTTCAATTAATTTAATATCATATATATATACCATTTCAATTATATTTTTATCTATATTATTTAAAGCTCCTAAAACAGCTTCATATAAAATCGGTAATACTATAGAAATACCAATTATAAAAGGTGCTTGTTCCTTGTCAAACCATATTAAAATTAGCACTACTAAAATCATAGTGGGTATAGATTGAAATATATTATTTAATGGTATTATCATGTTTTTAAACGTAGAATTTAAGTACGATAATGATCCTATTAATACGGCTCCACAACATGCTATTATAAAACTTATACATGACCTAACTATAGTTAACGACACATTTAAATAAAAACTCTTGGTTTTTATAATTTCACATAAAATCATTAAAACCTTACCTATAGTTGGCAAGTATATGTCATTATCTATTTTTAAAGCTACCACTTCCCATATTATAAGAAATACTATATAAGACATAAATATCTCTATGTTATTTTTCAATGTATATTTTTTCATCTGGCAACTTTCCACCTAATGTTTTGATATCGTATTCTGATAACACCTTGTAATAATCTTCATATTCTTTTATAGCATCTTCTGATTTAATAAACTTTAAATTTGCTTTTTCTATAGATTTACTTATCATATCTTTTTTAGTAGTAACTCCAATTTTTTGCGCAAATTCTCCAGCCTTCTCAGGATTTGAATTTACGAAATCAATACTTTCACTAACCTCATCTAAAAATCTATTTACAAATTCCTTATTATTTTTAACAAAATTTGATTTTATAATTATAGTAGCTTGTGGATATCCGAATTCAGACCCAGTTATATCCTTATATTCCTGATTTAAATTTTTTATTATTTTAAAATCAGGGTTTATACTCATTAATGCACTTAAAGCTGGTTCTGGAACTATAGCATTATCTACTTTTTTACTTGAAACCATAGTAACTAATTCACTTGCAGAACTTACATATGTAAAATTTATATCTTCACTATTAATACCATTCTCTTTAAGTACAAATTTAGTAATTATATCTGGAGTTAATCCTTTACCGATATTAGCTACTTCTTCTCCCTTTAATTGTCTCATTTCATTTATATCCTCAGTGGATACAAGGTAAAATGACCCTAAGCCTGTAGTACCCCCAATTTTATAATTGCCAGTTTTATTATAAGCAATAGCTGCCATGTTAGATGGTACTATTGCTATATCTACATCTTGTTTCATTACAGTTGTTGAAAGTGCATCTGGCGTCTTTTCTATACTATATTCTACATCATATCCATCTTTTATATTTGTTTTTTCAGCTATAATTTTAGATATAGATACAGCCGGTAAACCATCAGGAACACTAACTTTAACTTTTTTACTTTGTTTATCTTCTTGCTCGATTTGTTTTGTATTACTACAACCTACTATAAAGCTACTACTCATTAAAATAAATAAAATTATACTTACTATTTTTTTCAATGAACTCACCCCTTAAATGTATTATCGCTATAATAGTAGCATATTAGCTTTGCTAATTCAGTATTTTACTGTAAATTCAGATAATTATGATTTTAACAAATAAAAAAAGTTACAACGTAAGTATATTGTAACTTACGTTGTAACTTTTTTATTTATATACTATATAAATGGATTATAGAATCTACTTCCATTACTAAATGTTATATATAATGATGCAATTAAAATAGTTATAGCTAAAATTATAACTATATAATCACTACTTTTGAACTTTTTAGCATTATACCAAGTACGCTTCCTCTTATTCCCAAATCCTCTAAGTTCCATAGCACAGCTTATAACTTCTATTCTATCTAAACTAGAAAAAATTAAAGGCATCAATATTGACGATATGTTTTTAAGACGCTTCGTAAGTCTTTCTTTATTAGACATATCTATACCTCTAGCTTGTTGTGCATAAGATATATCATGGTAATCTCTTTGAATATCTGGTATATATCTTAAAGCTATTGCAACTGCATATGCAATTTTATAGTTTAAACCTAGTTTGTTTAAAGATGAAGCAAATTCACTAGGGTCAGTAGTCACTATAAATAATAATGCCATAGGTATAGTTGCTAATATCTTCAAGTTAAAGTTTAATTGATAAAATAATTGTTCAGAAGTTATTGTATATGGCCCTATCAATTTTAATAAATCTGTTCTAGTTCCATATATTTCAACACCTTGATATGGTCCTAATATAAATATAGCAATATTATTTAATAACATAAAAAATAAAATAAAGTATACTATAAAAGCTACATCTCTAAATTTTATTTTAGATATTTTAAATGTAATAATACTAAAAATCAACATAGCAACTAGGACTCTAGTATCATAAGTTATCATAGATGCAATAGACCAAGCTATAAAAAATATTAATTTTGTTGCACCTGTTAATTTATGGATAGGTGAATTTTCTTTTATATATGATAGCATCGTTGTCTTCATACTTGTCTAATCCTCCTATCATAATCAATAAATTTATTTACAAAGCTACGAGGATTATCTAATCCACATTTAACAGCCAATTCATAAACTGATGTTTCCTTTAAATTAGCTTCTTTAATAACTTCTTTATTAGTTAATATATTAGCAGCAGTATCATCATCTAACTTCATTCCATCAGATAAAACAATAGCTCTATTCGTATATTCAAGCATTAAATGCATATCATGTGTAATCATTATGATTGTTACACCTTTTTTATTTAAATCTAATAAAAACTCCATTATCTCATTATAATGTTTAAAATCTTGACCTGCAGTTGGTTCATCAAGAATTATTATTTCTGGATTTAATACTAATATAGAAGCTATTGTAACACGTTTTTTTTGACCATAACTAAGAGCTGATATCGGCCAGTTTCTATATTCATATAATCCACAAACCTTTAACGTATCATATACTCTCTCTTTTATTTTTTCTTCTTTAATTCCTCTAAATCTAAGACCCATTGCAACTTCATCAAATATCATAGTTTTAGATATCATTTGATTAGGATTTTGCATAACTATCCCAATTTTTTCTGCACGTTCTTTTATAGAATCATTGGTAATTTCTCTATTATTTAAAAGTATTTGTCCATTTGTTTGTTTGTAAAAACCACAAATCAACTTAGAAACAGTAGACTTCCCTGCTCCATTTTTACCTACTATACTTACCATTTCACCTTTATGGATTTTAAAAGATACATCTTTTAAAATCGGCTTTTTCTTTTCATAGTGGAAGGATATATTTTTAAGTTCTAATAATAAATCACTATCATTATCATTTTTATATAAATCCTGATCTTCATCCCATTTTTCAAGAATTTTTTTACAATCAGTTACTTGGATTGTGTCTATTCTCCCAGGTTTCATTTCTTTATTTATCTTTACTCCTGCATATTTAAGTGCTGTAATATATAGAGGTTCACGAATACCATTTTTATTTAATAAATCTGATGAAATTAATTCATCTGAATTCATATCAGCTACTATTTCGCCTTCATTCATAACTATTATTCTATCTACATCACAATGTAGAACATCTTCTAGTCTATGTTCTATTATAATTATTGTTTTCTTGGTTTCATTCTTTATTCTATCAATAAGTTCTATAGCACTTTTCCCAGTCGCAGGATCTAAACTAGCTAATGGCTCATCAAATAATAATATATCTATATCATCCACAGTAACTCCAGCAAGGGTTACCCTTTGTTTCTGACCTCCAGATAAGCTATATGGCGAAGAATCAAGTTGATTTTCTATTCCAACTAATTTTGATACCTTATCTACCATAGACTTCATTTTCTTTTGAAGTGTACAGTCATTTTCTAGCTTAAAAGCTATATCTTCAGCAACTGTTAATCCTATAAACTGGCTATCTGGATCTTGAAGTACCGTACCTACAACTTTTGATATTTCAAAAATACTCATATCCTTTGTTTCTTTTCCCATTATTTTCAAACTACCTTCACTAGTTCCTTGATAATAAAATGGTGTTAGTCCATTTATACAATGAGCCAATGTACTTTTTCCAGAACCAGATGGTCCTACTATCAAAATTTTTTCACCTTCATGTATTGTAAGATTTATATTCTTTAAAGTAGGTTTAGCTTGAACTCTATATTTAAAAGTAAAATCTTTGAATTCTATTATTTTCTTCTTCATCTGTATCTCCTTTTATAGTTCTCTATCTAAACTTCCTGTAGGTATCTTCGTTTTAGCATAACTTTTAATTATAGCAGTTCCTAAAATAGCTACCGTTAGTATATTTCCTGTTCCACCTAAAAAACCTTGTAAGTATACTTTAGATGCAGGCTCTGCATAAATTACTATATCCAGCGTTGGAGCTACTACAAACCAAGCAAGAGCATTTGCTATAATTTGAGTTATATTAAATAAAATTATGTCTTTTTTGTTAAACTCTCCACCACTGATATTAATTTTTTTAGATATAAGACCTATTACTAAACCAACTACTGCCGATGCTATAACCCAACTAAACCATGGTGACCCATAGAAAATGGCATCTTTTAAACAATGGCCTATAAGACCTATCAAAAATCCTGCTAAAGGGCCATACATTAGTGCCATTAATGCTAAAAATGCATATGCAGTTTCTATATTTGTATTTGGAATCCCTGTAGGTATAGAACCAAAACGACCAAGTATCATAAATACTGCAGATCCAATTCCAATTGCAACTATAGTTTTTATAGTAAGTTTATTTCCCATGCACTCCTCCTCCTTTTCTTTTTTAATATATATTTATATCGATTTAAAAGGAATTTTTATACTTATTATATTGTATAATATTCCCTATAATTTTAATTTTTTTCGATTTTTGTCATAAGTTTTATTATAAGTAATTTATCGAAACTTGTCAATTTGACTACAAACAATAAAAGAACCTGCTTAATTTTAATTAAACAGGTTCTTTATCTATCTTTTCTTTCTTTTTGGTTTACTTGAATTATTGTTTCTACCACTTTTTTCAGTTCTAGAATTATTGTCTCTAGAACTTTGGCTTCCACGCTTTCCTTTATTATCTTCTTTTCTCTTTCCTCTAGAAGATTTATTTGATGAAGCTTTATTTTTATTGCCGTAATTATTATTTCTTGGATATTCACCTTTTGGTTTTATTAAACATCTTGGTCCAAATCCGATTAAGTCTTCTCTTCCAGCTTCCACTAAAGCTGCATGAACTAAATCATAATTTCTTGGAGCTCTATACTGAAGCAATGCTCTTTGCATAGCTTTTTCATGTTTAGATTTTGGAGTATATACAGGCTTCATAGTTAATGGATCTATTCCTGTATAAAACATTGTTGTTGATAATGTTCCTGGTGTTGGGTAAAAATCTTGCACTTGCTCTGGTTGATACTTTGTATCTCTTAGATATTCAGCAAGTTCTATAGCCGAATTTAATGTTGACCCTGGATGCGAAGACATTAAATACGGAATTATATATTGCTTTTTACCAACTTTTTCACTTAATCTAAAGAATTTATCTCTAAACTTATCATATGTGTTTCCTGCTGGTTTTTGCATATGTTCTAGTACTTCTTCCGCAATATGTTCTGGTGCAACCTTTAATTGTCCACTTACATGATGTTCAACAAGTTCCTTAAAGAACTTATCATTTTTATCCGCCATTACATAATCGTATCTTATACCTGAACGTACAAATACTTTTTTAACTTTAGGTAAACTTCTTACTTTTCTTAAAAGTTCTAAGAAATCTGTATGATCTACTTTTAAGTTTTTGCAAGGTTCTGGATGTAAACATTGTTTGTTTTTACAAGCACCTTTAGTTATTTGCTTTTTACAAGCTGCATCTCTAAAATTGGCTGTAGGTCCACCTACATCATGTATATATCCTTTGAAATCCTCTAATTCAGTTATATATTTAGCTTCTTCTAATATAGATTCATGACTTCTACTTTGTACAGCTCTTCCTTGGTGGAATGTTATCGCACAGAATGAACAACTTCCAAAGCATCCTCTTGAACTTACTATACCAAACTTAACTTCGTCTATTGCTGGTATTCCACCCATAGCTTTATACATTGGATGATAATCCTTCGCATAAGGAAGTGCATAAACTTCATCTAATTCTGCTCTATTTAGTGGCGGTTCTGGCTTATTTTGAACTAAATATTTATCTCCATGTCTTTGGATTATAGCTTTTCCTCTATATGGATCTTGTTCATCATATTGAACTTTAAAAGCTTTCGCATACTCTTCTTTACTTGAAGAAACTTCTTTAAATGATGGTATCTCTACATAATCTTCATATATCTCATCTTTGCTATCTGCTATATAACAAGTACCATTTATATGTCTTATATACTTTGGTTCAAATCCATCATTTAATGCATTTGCTACTTCTACTATTTGTCTTTCACTCATACCATAAACTAACAAATCAGCTTGACTATCTACTAACATAGATTTTCTTACTCTATCACTCCAATAATCATAATGAGCAAATCTTCTTAAACTGGCTTCTATTCCACCTATTACTATTTTTGCATCTTTATAAGCTTCTCTTATTTTGTTACAGTAAACTATAACTGCTCTATCTGGTCTAAGACCCATTTTAGCTCCTGGAGAATACATATCTTTATCTCTATGCTTTTTACTTACTGAGTAATGATTAACCATAGAGTCCATATTTCCAGAGTTAACTAAAAATCCTAATCTTGGTTCACCTAACTTCATAAAATCATCAGTACTCTTCCAATCAGGTTGTGCTATTATACCAACCTTATATCCTGCATTTTCTAAAACTCTAGATATTATTGCAGTTCCGAAACTATGATGGTCTACATACGCATCTCCTGTTACTAAAACGAAGTCTACCTGTTCCCAGCCTCTATCAATCATATCCTGTTTGCAAACTGGTAAAAATTTATTCGTCATTCAATCACCTACTTATATGTCATTTATATTTATTATTAACTAGTTTTAATAAGTCAAATCAGTTTTACTATCTAAGTTTCTATTATACCATTAACTTAGTAACTATATATATGATTTTTTATTTCCAAATTAAAAAGTGCTAATTCTTTTAATTAGCACTTAACTTAGAATTTTATCTTAAAACCGTTTTAGGTTTAACATTATGTTCTGAGCTTTTATAAAGTTTATTAGTTTTTAATAAATATAAATAAACGCCTATTAATAATAAGCCTTTAATCACACTTGATATACTTATACTCCACCAAACTCCACTTAATCCTAAAATCTCTGGTCTTGATAAAAAATATGCCATTGGAACTCTTGCTCCAGTTAATATAGTCAGTATTATTGATGGTATATAAGTTCTACCTATCCCTTTAAATGCTCCTGATGTTATTATTTCTACACACATAAATAATTGTGAATATCCTAATATTTTAAGATAACTTGCACCTTCATTTATTGTTTCAGCTTCATTTATAAATACTGTAAATATCTGTTTTCCTCCCAAAATTAAAATTAAGGTTGTAACTATCCCTAATGCAGTACCTATTGCTAGTGTTATTTTAAAACCTTTATTTATTCTATCATACTTACTCGCTCCATAATTTTGACCCACAAAACTACTAAGAGCCACTGCAATTCCATCAGCTGTCATCCATGAAATTGCTTCTATTTGAGCCCCTACTTTTTGTGCAGCTATTGCAACTGGTCCCCAGGATGCTACAACTACACCAAGTAGCATTGCAAATATAGTAAACATGCCACCTTGTATAGCCACAGGAAGCCCCAATCTACCTAAAGACTTATAATAATTTAGCTCTATATTCTTAAATAATTTTAATTTAAAGTGTTCATCTTTTCTCTTTATAATCATCAATATAAAACAAATCGTTACGACAAACTGAGAAAACACTGTGGCTATAGCAGCCCCAGCTACACCAAGTTTGGGAACTGGACCTATTCCAAGTATTAATATCGGATCTAATATTATATTGGTTATAAGTCCTATAGTATTTATTCTAAATGGGGTTTTGCTATTTCCCATACCATTAAATATAGCTGTTAAAACTGGATTTATAAAATAAAATATCATTCCTATTGCAACTATAATTAAGTATTCCTTAGCCATTCTTATGACATCTACATCTCCTAAGTTGAAAAATCCAATTAGACCTTTATTAAATATTAAAAGGACTAAAGTATACATTAAAGCTAAAATAATATTTACTTCTATCGCAGCTTTTATATATGACTTAGTTTCTTTTATATCATTTTTTCCCATACTTTGGGCTACCTTAACTTCTCCACCAACTCTAGATATAGCTATAAATGCCATACCTAACCATGGAAAAAATCCAGCTGTTCCAACAGCTGCTACTGCGTTACTTCCTGCTTTTCCTACCCATATCATATCAATCATATTGTAAGCCATTTGTATAAATGACGTTCCCATTATAGGTAGTGACAATTTTATTAATTTTTCTGTAATTCTACCTTCTGTTAAGTCGACTCTCCCCTGCAAACTTGCCACCTCTCTCTTTATAGAATTTTCTGAAATTTCTCATTTACTATATTAATAATAGCTATATGTCATAAATTTTTCCATATTTATTTTTAATTTTATTTCATTGTGTAAATCTTACTATTATGGGAATAAATATATTATTAGATTTCTTATTTTTTAATGGAGATGAGTTTATGGGCAGTATTATTATATTTATACTAGCAGGTATTTTAGCCGGTATAGGAATAGGGTTAGTAGGACTATCAGCTGCATCAATTATTACACCTATGCTAGTAGCTATTTTAGGATTTGATGCATATAAGGCTATAGGTATAGCTCTAGCTTCAGACGTATTAGCCGCTGGTTCTTCCTCAGTTACATATTTCAAAAATAAAAATATAGATATAAAAAATGGAATCATAATGATGATATCTACTATGATTTTTACATATATATTTAGTTATTTTGCTAAGTATATTCCAAGTAATACGCTTGGTTCGTCATCTATGATAATGACTATATTACTAGGTATAAAATTTTTAACAAAACCTATAGTAGCTTCTAATAAAAAAATACAAACAATTAAAAATCCTAAAAAACAAATAGTTCTATCTATATTTTGGGGTGCATTAGTTGGAATAGTATGTGGTATATTGGGTGCCGGTGCCGGAGTTATGCTCCTTTTGGTTCTAACTAGCATACTAGGATATGATTTAAAATCAGCAGTAGGAACTAGTGTATTTATAATGGCGTTTACTGCTTTTACCGGAGCATTTGCACATATTATACATGGAGGAACTAACTTTAAAGCATTAATCATATGTAGTATATGTGCTTTAATTTCATCTAAAAGTGCCTCTAAATTTGCTAACAAAACAAATAATGAAAAACTTAATAAAACTTCAGGTGTATTTTTAATAGCATTTGGTGTAATCTTACTTCTAATAAAATTTTTATAATAAATCTTATTTAAAAATAGGTATTATTTAAATAGATAAAACTACTTAAATAATACCTAAAATTTTTATAGAGATTTATATAATTTATCAAGTCTATTATTTATAACCTTATATTCACTAACCATTTCATTTAAATGTTGGAAAATACTTTTATCTAAATTTTCATTTTTATATGAATTAATCATATTATTACCACCTTCTATCCCCATATCTACGGCACTTATAGCATGCTCTAAAACTTCTTTATCACTATCTATAAACATATCTTTTAGTTTTTCAAACATACTAGCCATTTCACCTGCTATCCCTAGTGAGTCAGCTGGTTCTCCACCAAGCTTTTTTATATATGAACTTACTTTTTCATCTTGTTCTCTAAATATAAACATAATACGACTTAATTCATTTTTAACTTCCTGACTTTTAGCTTTATCTTGATACACTCTAAAAGTATCTGCTCCCATATGGATTCCTCTTAAAAATTTGTTTAACTCCATTATCAATTCTTTATTTTTATCCATTCAAATCACCTCATCATTAGTTTCCTTCTAAATGCTAACTTTATTCATTTATATTAGAATATATTACGCTCAAATTTTCTACATCTATTAATCATAAATTCCATAGTATTTAAAAACTCATCAACCTCATCACATGTATTATAAAGTCCGAAACTTGCCCTAACCATTCCTGCAGCTTTACAATCACGAGTTAATAAATCTTGAGCCGCTTGATCTGTTATACCTAATAGTCTTCTAACATACGTATGAGCACAAAATGCACCTTGCCTAACAGCTATACCTCTAATATACGATAGTCTATCTGCGACAACATCAAAATTTATTCCATCTATATTAAAAGGAACTACTCCTAATCGTTCTGTACAATTAGAATTTCCGTATAAAACTACCCTATCTATATCTTCTAAACCCTTTATTAACCTGTTTTTCAAAATTTCTTCATGTTGTTTAATATTCTCTAATCCTATCTCCTTTAATTTGTTCATGGCAGTATATAAAGCTACAACGCCTAAATAATTAGGTGTTCCTGCTTCAAATTTAGCTGGCAAATCACTCCAATATACATCATAATCAAAAACTAAGTCTACAGCTCCTCCACCTTTTAAAAATGGATCCTTATTCTCTAATCCATCTTTAAGCCCTATAACCAATCCACTTCCATATGGAGCATACATCTTATGTCCCGATAATGCTAAATAATCTATAGAGTCACCATCTCCAGTTCCTTTCATATTTATCTCTCTATGAGCAGCTAATTGAGCAGCATCTACAATAATTTTAGCGCCATATTTATGTGCCGTTTTTGCTATTTCATTTATAGGATTTAGATATCCAGTAACATTCGATGCACCTGTAATTGCAACAAATTTAACCTCTCCATTATGTTTTATTAATTCTTTCTCTATATCTTCT
The DNA here is from genome assembly GCF_051657365.1 of Paraclostridium sp. Taxonomy (NCBI): domain Bacteria; kingdom Bacillati; phylum Bacillota; class Clostridia; order Peptostreptococcales; family Peptostreptococcaceae; genus Paraclostridium; species Paraclostridium sp. Next base: position 13,691 of record NZ_JBOFKN010000218.1, on the reverse strand, counting down.
ACTTTAAGTTTTCCTTCTTCATCAACTTCTATATATATTAAATTTGCATTATATCTCCAAGGTAAATCATTAGCATGATGTTCCATTCTAGTAGTTATTACTTTATCATACTTACTATTTAACAGTGTGTTTGCTAATAAGTTTATTCCTTCTGTTGTATTTTTAGTGAATATAACTGTGTATCGCTCATCATTATCTAAATTGAAAAATTCTTTTACATAGTCTCTACATTTTTCATACACTCTAGTTGAATACTCTGATTTTGGTCCTTTTCCTCTTCCTATTGATCCATACATTTGCATATGCTTAAAAATTTCTTTATCAACACATTTTAATGGAGGTGTAGTTGCTCCATTATCAAAACATATAGGAGTTACATAAGCTCCATCTGCTAATTTTATAGTCAAATCTACCCCATCAAACATATTTCTATAATTCATTTGATTTATAGCCATTTTTATTCCCCCTATATAAAAAGTTTATAAATATAAAAATAGTCATTATTATTCTTTTATATTTATATTCGAATTTATATTATAATGTTCATTTAAATATTTTTTGAAAATCTACATATAATAATAATGCATCTTATTTCCCTCTCATTTTCCTAGTTTAAAAGCAATAAAAAAAATCCGTATACTTTAATATACGGATTTTTTTATTATCTATTTTAAATTTTTAAATTTTTCTTTGAATAATTCACCTAAAGATCCTAACGAATCTTCAGTTTCTAAAAATTCAGAGTAATCTTCTTCTGGCTCTTTTGTAGCTTCTTTTAATGAGACTACCATTCTCTTATCTTTATTTTTTATATCTATTATCATAACATCTATTTCATCTCCAACGTTTATAACATTAGATACTTTCATAACTCTTTCTTCACTTAACTCAGATATTGGTAAGAAAGCTTCCACTCCAAGTTTAACTTCAACAAAAGCTCCTCTTTCTATAAGTTTTAACACTTTAACATTTACTATATCCCCAACTTGCATCTCTTCTCTTACAGAATTCCATGGATCATTATTTATATCTTTTATCGCTAATCCTATTTTTTTATTTTCTTCATCTATCTTTATAATATATACATCTACTTCTTGACCTTCTTTAACTATATCTTCAACTGAATCTACTCTATGCCAAGCTAGTTCATTTATATGTGCTAGACCTTCTATTCCACCTAAATCTATAAATGCTCCATAACTCATTATTTTACTTACTTTCCCAGTTCTCTTTTGACCTACTTCAAGTGATTCAAATAAATCTTCTTTAGCTTTCTTTATTCTTGCTCTCTCTGCTTCTTTTTCTACTTTAGCTTTAGCTCTTTGTTCTGCTTTTTCTGCATTTACTCTTTCTTGTGCTACTTCTCTGTGAGATGCTACTATTCTATTTCTTCTTAAATCAATTTCTATCATATAAACTTCTAAATCACGGCCTACGTATGCAGATGTATTATTTACAAATGTAACGTCTATCTGAGATAATGGTATAAATACAGTTTCAGTTTTATATTTTGCGAATAATCCTTTATCTATACTTCTCTCTATATTCATCGTTAATATGGTATGATTATCTAAGGCTTCTTTAAGTTCTTTTCTAGTAGCTTCTACTACTGCTTTCTTTGCTGATAGATATATAGTTCCATCTTTACGCTGTACCTTAGTTATTTCACCACTTATTTCTTGTCCTATTTGATATTTATCTTTTATCTCTTCATTTTTAGCTAGTACAAGTTCAGAAGCTGGTATAACCCCATCAAATCCATGATCTAATTCTACTCGAATCTCATCATATAATACTTTAGTTATTTTACCAGTTGTAATTTGCCCGATCTTTAAACTGTTCATTTCTTTTTCTTGTTGTTCTAAAAGTTCTTGCATAGTTTGATTGTTATCCATTATTTTCCATCCCTTCCTATGTAAACGTTTATACAAAATTTGTATTTAATCACCTATTATTATATCACTAACATTTAATTGTTTATATTAATAATTAAGCTTCTTATTTAAAAAATATTTCTTTTATATGTTCTTCGTTAAAATTCACCACTAAATTTCCTGGGAAATCTACTTCTTTCAATATTTTCTCGCAATTTGTAAAATCTCCAACTTGATAATAAATATGAGCATCACTTCCTAAAATAACTTTAACCTCATGTATCTTACATAACTCAAGCATTTTTTTTGCGTTTTCAATAGCCCCCACTCTAAAACTATTAGCTCTTAATGATGAATTATTTATTTCTAATAAAACATTTGTTTTTTTTGCTTTTTTTACTACTTTTTCATAATCTACAGGATATCTACTATCATCTAAATGACCAATTATTTTCACTTCATCATTATCCATTACATTTAAAATAGCTTTAGTATTAAGTTCTTTGCATCCTGATGTTATACAAGGTGGATGAAAACTAGCAATTACATAATCTAATTTACCTATAATATCTTTTGGTATATCTAAATTGCCTTCAAAATCCATAATATTTGCTTCTATACCTTTTAACATCTTCACTCCATTTATTTCTTCCTTTATAACACCTAAGTTTCCAAAATAATATGGATGTGTACTTCCAGGCATCTCTGGCGCATGATCTGAAACTCCTAAATACTTTAATCCTTTTTCTTTAGCTTCATCTATATTTTCTTTTAAAGAACTATATGCATGTCCACTTGCTATAGTATGACAATGCAAATCTATAATTGCTTTCATATCTAAGCCTCCTAATATGTAACTTTTACTTTCATTACATTATATAATAGTTTTGTATTTTTTACCAAAATATATATATTAAAAAAGCTATGATAATAAATATACTTTATTATCATAGCTTAATTTAAAATTTTTTATTCTTTAGTTTGACTCATTTCAAGATTTAATTGCCCTGAATGACTACCTGATAATGTCTTTTTATAGAAAATACTAAAGCATACTATAGTCGTAAGAGCTGCAAGTATATCTGCTATAGGTTCTGCTGTTAATACTCCTTGTAACTTATTATCAAAGAACATAGGTAGTATGAAAATTAACGGTATTAATAAAATTATTTTTCTAAGCAAAGCTAATATCATAGATATTTTTGCTTGCCCCAAAGCAAGAAATGTCTGTTGACATGCTATTTGTGCTCCAAATATAAATATTCCTGCAAAGTAAATTCTCATACTCCATACCGTTATTTCTACAAGTTGAGGATTACTATTAAATATAGATACATATACTTGAGGGAAAAACATAACCGTTCCCCACATTACTGTTGTATAAGTTATACAACTTATTATTAATAACTTAAACGTCTTTTTAACTCTATCTAAGTTACCAGATCCATAGTTAAAACTTATTATAGGTTGAGCTCCTTGAGTTAAACCTGTCATAGGAAGAATTATAATTTGCATAATACTACTCATTATAGTCATAGCTCCTATAGCTAAGTCTCCTCCATATTTAGCAAGATTATTGTTCATAGATATAATAACTAAACTTTCTGTTGATTGCATTATAAAAGGAGATATCCCTAAAAGTAATACAGGACCTACTACCTTCATGCTAGGTACTAAATATTTTTTTCTTATTTTAAGAACACTCTTCTTTCCACTTAAAAATAATAATACCCATATAGCTGAAACAAACTGAGCTGTGATAGTAGCTAATGCAGCTCCTTTTACGCCCATTCCTAGTCCAAATATAAAAATAGGATCTAGTACTATATTAATCACTGCTCCTATCATTACTGTTAACATTCCTGTTTTTGCAAATCCCTGTGTATTTATGAATGGATTAAGCCCTAATCCTATTTGTACAAATACAGTTCCGACAAGGTATATTCCTATATAATCATTTGCATATCCTATTGTCTGCTCACTAGCCCCGAATGCCCAAAGTATATCTTCCTTAAATATTAAAAATGATACCGTTAAAATAATCGATATTATTAATAGAGTAGAAAAACTGTTAGTCATTATTTTCTCTGCTCCGTCATTATCCTTTTCTCCCATTTTTATAGCTGCTAGCGGAGCTCCCCCCATACCAACTAAAGCACTAAAAGCTGATACTAACATTATTATTGGAAATGCAACTCCAACTCCAGCCATAGCAATCTCTCCACTTGGCATTCTTCCTATAAAGATTCTATCTACTATGTTATATAATACATTTACTAACTGTGCTATTATAGCAGGTAAAGCTAATTGAAATAACAGCTTTCCAACACTGCCTTTCCCTAAATCTGTAGCTTGTTTTGCCATATATTAACCTCCATATCAAATTATATTAGTTTATATAATATCATATTTATAATAAAATATAAACATTTTAATTTAAAATATTTATATTATTTAATAATAAATTATAATTTATCAAATAGGGATAAATTCATGTAATTCTCTTGCCCTATATCTAATAAATTCGATATAGTAACACCTATTAACCTTATTTGTTTATCCTTATTTTTAATTTTTTCTATAAGCATATTTGTATTCGATAATACATCATCATACGTATATATAGGTTCTTTCAAAGTATATCTTTTAGTTATTTGCTGAAAGTCTTCATACTTAACTTTAATAGTTATAGTTTTCCCACACTTATTTATAGAACATAATCGTTTACATACATCTTTTACAACTTCATTTATATGTTCATTTAATTCATCTGAGTCAAAACTCACATTAGAAATAAATGTACTTTCTGCACCTACAGACTTTCGTTCTCTACTCATTTGTACTGGTCTATAGTCAATTCCTCTAGCGAAATTATACATGTCGTAACCTCTTTTTTTGAAAACTGTTTCTAATTGCATTAGGTCCATATGTCTTAAATCATACCCGTTGTTTATTCCCATCAGCTTTAAAGTCTTTTCAGTTACTTTACCTATACCAAAAAACTTTTTTATAGGCAATTTGTCTATAAAATCTTGAGCTTTTTCTGGCGTTATTACAGTTAATCCATTTGGCTTTTTATAATCTGATGCAATTTTAGCTAAAAATTTATTATATGAAACTCCCGCTGATGAAGTTATTCCTATTTCCTTATATATTTCATATTTAATTTTTTTAGCAATTGTAGTTGCAAATTCTATATTCTGCTTGTTTTTAGTAACATCTAAATAAGCTTCATCTAAAGATAAAGGTTCAATTATATCTGTATATCTTTTAAAAATGTTTCTGATATCATGTGAAACCTTATGATAAACATCAAATCTAGGAGGTACAAATATAGCATGTGGACATCTTACATAAGCAACGTTAGATGGCATCGCTGAATGTATTCCAAATTTTCTAGCTTCATATGAACAAGTAGCAACTACTCCTCTACCTTCTGGACTACCTCCAACTATAACCGGCTTTCCTCTTAGATCTTTATTATCTCTTTGCTCTACAGATGCATAAAAAGCATCCATATCTATATGTATTATCTTTCTATTAATGTCCAATGTACTCCTCCTCATTTTGTATAAATTTAAAAACCGTATTGCAAAATATTTTACAATACGGTTTTATTATCTATTAATTTTGATATAAATTAGCTGATGGATATTCTGGGTCACACGTTGTATCCATACCTAATTTTCTAAATGTTTGCTCATCATTTACATTTAACATAGTAGTTGCATGAGCTTGAGCTCCTTTAAGCATTGGTAATTTTTCCATCGCTGCTTGAGCTGTTGGATTTGTAACTGCGCATATACTTAATGCAGTTAATACCTCTTCACAACTTAACGCAACATTTCTATTCCCTAAAGTATTAGCTTTTAAATTTATAATTGGTTCTAAAACAACTGGAGATATTAAATGCATATCATCATTTATATCTGCAAAATGTTTTACTGCATTTAATACTGCAGCTGCTGTTGCATTCATATTTTCAGAAGCTTTCCCTGTAAGTATAGTTCCATCACAAAGTTCTAAAGCAACTACTGGACATATATCATTAGGTGTATTAGAAGCTTCTTTTAACTTAGCACTGTAATTTCTAGCAGGTATAACTACCTTTCTATCTTCAGGCTTTAAGTTTAATTCTTCCATTATTAATTTAATTCTATCGTAAGCTCCTTTATCAACTTGTCCTTTTTTATATTCACAAGCTGTTTTAAAGTATCTTCTTATTATCTCTTGTCTTGAAGCTTCTTGAACTACTTCATCATCAACTATTCCATATCCAACTCTATTAACACCCATATCTGTTGGAGATTGATATACTGATTCTTTTCCTGTTATCTTTTCTATTATTTTCTTTAAAACAGGGAATAGTTCTAAATCACGATTATAGTTAACTGACATTTTTCCATATTTTTCAAGGTGGAATGAGTCTATCATATTAACATCTTTTAAATCTACTGTTGCAGCTTCATATGCTATATTTAAAGGATGCTTTAATGGCACATTCCATACTGGGAATGTTTCAAATTTAGAGTATCCCACTTCATTTCCTCTTTTGTTCTCATGGTAAAGTTGACTTAAGCAAGTTCCTAACTTACCACTATTTGGTCCTGGTGCTGTTACTACTACTATAGGCTTAGTTGTTTCGATATATGGATTAGCTCCATACCCTTCATCACTTACTATAGTATCAACATCACTTGGATATCCTTTTGTTGGCGCATGCTTGTATACTTTTATACCTCTACGCTCTAATTTATTTATAAATACTGTTGTTGCAGGTTGTCCTTCAAATCTTGTTATAACAACACTGTTAACATCTAGTTCATATGCTCTTAAATCATCTATAAGTCTTAAAACTTCCATATCGTAAGTGATACCGAAATCTCCTCTTATTTTATTTCTCTCTATATCGCCTGCATAAACACATATTACAACTTCCAGTTTATCTTTTAAATTTTGTAATACTTTTATTTTTGCATTTTCATAAAATCCTGGTAAAACTCTTTTAGCATGAAGATCAAACATTAACTTCCCACCAAATTCTAAGTATAACTTGTCATAGTTGTTAACTCTCTCTAAGATGTACTTAGATTGTTCTTCTAAATATTTTTTGTGGTCAAATCCTATTTTCATTGTAATTCCTCCTAGATAAAATCTTAAATTTAGTAGATATTTCTTCAAAAATAAATTAAAATTAAATTAAATAAAAAATAAATAGATTACAGCAATTACATATACGATAACTCATATCATAATTCATATAACTATAACCCAATTTAAAGTAAAATAATATCATAAATTTTTATATTTTTCTAGTGTATTTTCAAAATCAGTACAAAAAAAAACTAACTCAATGAGTTAGCGTAATAGAAATATCTACTAAATATTTAATCTATTTATCTTAGGACTTATTATTCTAAATCATTTAAAGACTATTTGCAATATATTTTTTTAATTTCTATTCAATTTTCAGTATATTTTTTCCAGTTTAATTTAATACTATATTTATTTATTATTCGGAGGTGTTTTTTTGGTTAAGTGTTTAGCTACAAACTGTACTTTTAATAATTCTGGGATATGCAATGCATCTGTAATCAATATGGAAGGTTTTGATGCAAATATTACCCCAGAAACTTATTGTAAAACTTTTATAGACAATTCTAATCAATCTACAATATCAAACTCACTACATAATCCTGAAGCTTCATCTAAAAATATAATATGCGGTGCATCTAATTGCATGTATAACTTTAATGGAGCATGTAAATCTTCAGAAGTTCAAGTTAATTCACTAAATAATACTTGTGAAACTTTTATACAAAGAGATTATAGTCATTACGAATATTAAATAAAAGGCACCTTATATGGGTGCCTTTTATTTATTCTAGTAACTAATTTGTCCTCATTCTAATAATATATACTAACTACATCATTAGAATAGGAGGAAATATATTGTTAGAATCATTAATTTTAGTTTCTTCTTTATGCATAGATACCTTTGTGGCTAGTATTGCTTATGGAACAGATAGAATTAAAATTCCATTTGCTTCAAATATTGTAATAAATATGGTTTGTTCTTTATTCTTAGCTATATCTTTGTCTTTAGGTTCTATTTTAAAGGAATTCTTATCACCTGAAGTAGCTTCTACACTTAGTTTCACTTTATTATTTACATTAGGAATATTGAGATTATTTGAGTCATTTTTTAAAACCTATGTTCAAAATTTTTCTACTTTGGGAGCTCCTTTAACATTTAAGTTATTTGATTTTAAATTTGTATTGGAAATTTATGCAAATGAGACTAAAGCTGACTATGACAAATCAAAAAACCTTACACTAAAAGAATCTATCTATCTAGCTGTTGCACTTTCTTTAGATAGTATAGCTGTTGGATTTGGTAGTAGCCTAGTTAGTATAAATTTTTTTCAAATTTTAATTTTATCTTTTTTAATAGGTGTACTATCTTTGTTTTTAGGTGTCTATATAGGTAAAAAATTCATAGAAAAGATTGATATAAATCTCTCATGGTTATCTGGATCTATGCTTATTTTATTAGCTATATTAAGATTTATATAAAATAAAAAGAAGTTTGTAATAATTACAAACTTCTTTTTATTTAAATTAATTCTAAATCATCAAAACCTAGATCATCATCTGAATTATTTTCTTCTAACTCCTTTTTTATCAAGTTACTCTCATATACTTTAAAAAATGGATAATATGTTACTATGCTTATAAGTACTAAGATACATACAAATATTACATTTCTTATATCCATAGATGATAAATATGCTTGTGCAAAGAAAGGTGTAAAAGATGGATCAACTATATATCCACAAGTTATAAAACCTATCTTTTGAGCAAAATAAGTAAGTGTTACAGTTATAATAGGAGTTACTATAAATGGTATAGCTAATATAGGATTAAATACTATAGGTCCTCCAAAAATTATAGGTTCATTAATTCCACAAATCCCAGGAACTATCGATAATCTTCCAAGAGACTTTAAGTGTGTAGATTTACTTTTCGCCATTAATAATGCTAGCCCTAAAGTATTTCCTGCTCCTCCTAATATTGCAATTCTAAACATTTGTAAATTCATTATAACATTAGCATCTTGTCCCGCTGCAACTAAATCTGAGTTTATCCCTGTATTACTAAGTCCTAAAGCAAAAGCTATTGGAAATATTATAGATGTCCCATTTACCCCAAATAGCCATAATACATTTCCAAAAGTTATAAGTAACAAATACCCCCATAAATTATCCGCTATATTAAGTGCAGGTGTAAGTATATTCATAATTGATTGTGGCAAACTATCCCCAGTATTAGCCATTACTATTACATTTAATCCATATAAAATTACTATATTTAAAAGTAATGGTACCAATGTGTTTATAAAAGATGCTACAGCTGATGGAACTGAACTTGGTAAATTAAATTTCCATTCCATTTTATCAACAAATCTTGTTATCTCAACTGATGATATCCCTATTATAATAGCTACAAATAACCCATCTGCTCCTAAAAATGACATAGGTATATTACCTTCATTACTTGGTGCACATATCATAAAAAATAGTGAAGTTGATATAAGTCCTGACATAGCAGCATTCATTTTATAATCGCTCGCTAATGTATATGCTATCGCAAAAGCTGACATCAACCCTAATAATCCCATAGTCATATCAAATGGAGCTGTTATAGTAGTATAGTTTTCAACCGCAAATTCTTTCCATGATAATAAGAACTTAACAAATATATTTGCATTGTTAGGATCAACTAATTCTGGATTTATAGGAGGATTTGCTATTATTAAAAATAAAGATCCAACTACGATAAGTGGTAGCGTCATCATCATACCAGCCGATATAGCATTTAGATGTCTCTGACTTCCAATTTTAGCTCCAATAGGTGATAACACTTTATCTAGTTTTTCTAAAAATTTATTTTGTCCCATTTTAATATAATCTCCCTTTATTATATTTTACACCTTAGTTTATATGTATTACTCTTGCCAAGGATTATATTTAAAAGCACTTTCTACCGAATCCTCTGGCTTATAAACTTCTAATATCTTTCCATATCGTTCCTTATAATCATTATCAACTTTCATTTGTGGTATAACTTTGCTTGCTTCATTTAAGAAATGGAATGAATCTCTTCCCATCTCAGCCCCTCTAACCGTATGCTTATCAAGAGCGTAATCAGGTATTTCCGGAACTCGACCCATAGCAAATCCTTTTATTACTATATTTTTTAATAAGTCGCTTGAACGATCTTTTTCACAATTACATAAGTATCTTATTGCATGTATAAAATATATAGGTCTATCTCCATCCGCATAAGAAAATTGTTTTCTCATTTCATATAAATTATTAACTATTATACATGCTGTTGGATCACCCATACCTATATCCTCTACAGTCATAGTTAAAAGTCTTCTCCATAATTTTTCTTCCATCTGAGGAGATGTTATATACATTTCGTAAGCAAATTCACAAGCTTGTTCTTCAAGTCCTCTTCTTATAGATTTTTGAAGTGCTGATATAACCTCATCTCCATTTAATCCATTACGAGTTTTTATTCTTGCCCAAGGATCTTTTACAAATTTTTCAGCCATGGTGACTACCTCCATACAATTTTTATTTATATTTTATATAAATTCATATATAATAACCTTTGAGGTGGTTTAATATGAATTTTGAATATCTTTGTGATAAATATCAACTATCTAATATAGAACAAAACATACTACAATATTTATATAATAATATTGATAACTTAAAAAAAATTGGTATACGTAAGGTTGCTAAAGATAATTTCACTTCTACAACCATTATATATAAACTATGTAAGAAGCTAGGATTTGAAGGCTATTCTGATATGATTTATAATATATCTTACTCAAGAAAACCAGAAGATTTAGATTCTTCTATTGATATATTTACAAATGCTTCAAATCAAATAGATTTAAATTTAGCTCCGTTATCTAATATACTTAAAAAATCAAAAAATAAATTAATTATGCTCCTTGGAGTTGGTTATTCTCAAATGATTGCAAACTATATGAGTGAGCGATTTGTCATAAATGGATTTAAATGTATTGCAAATACTCACTTGCAATTATTAAGTACTTCCCATAAAGATGATGTCTTATTAATTGTAATATCAAATTCTGGAGAAAGTTCAAGCATATTAGAAGTTGTAGCAACTGCTAAAAGTAATGGAATTCAAATACTTAGCTTCGTAGGAAATGAAAATTCAACACTTGCTAAAATTTCAGATTTCCCTGTAATTTTAAAAGGCTATGAAAATTTTCCTAGTTTAAAAAATACACCCAATACATTTTTCTCTGAAGTTTTGTTATTATTTGAATGTTTTATAAGTAATATAGATTAATGTTCTATTAATGTAATCATAATATTTTTCTAATTTAATTAAAATACATTTGCTTATTTTAGAAAAAAGTTTTCAAATAAAAAACATTTTACAAAAAAGCTCCTTTTAGGAGCTTTTTTTATTACTTATATATTAAAATAGTCTTCTTGCTTTTATATATTGCTTACTATAATATCCCTCTAATTTTGAGATAATAACTTTCATAGTTGTCCCTGAAGCAGCATGTATAAATTCATTATTTCCTATATACATACCTACATGAGATACATTAAAATCATTTATTCCTTCAGTATCAAAAAAAATTAAATCTCCTGGTTTTAATTTATCTCTATCTACTAATTTTCCATAATTACTTTGATCTTTAGATACTCTCGGAACATTTATTTCTAACTGTTTTTTAAATATATAGTATATAAATCCTGAGCAATCAAAAACATTTGGTCCATCAGCTCCCCAACTATATTTACAATTTAATTTTGACTTTGCTATATCTATAGCTTTTTTTATGCTATCACTTATCGCTGTATCATCAATACTTTTGTCGTCTAAATATTTACTTGCTACATATCCCTGTTTATTTTCATGAATTATATTTGACCATCCATTATTTTCATTTATAAATTCAACCTCTTGTCCCTTTGTTAAAACTTTTATTATGCTATAGTTTATATTTGGGCCTTTTCTGAAATTTAATCCATCTACATTTACTACTTTTATTTTTTTCTTTTCTTCCTTTTCTTCAATTAAATATTTACTCGCTACATATCCATTCTCATTTTTATATATTATATTTGACCATCCATATAGGTCATTTACTACATCTACTTTTTCGCCCTTTGCTAAAACTCTTATTATATTATGATTCATTGTTGGCCCTTTTCTAAAATTCAACCCTTCTACATTCACAGTCTTTATCATAAAAAACACCTCTTAAATATTATTATCTTTATAATTTATGAATTATTTAAAATCTCGGTTACAAAAATATGATTTTAAATAATATATTGTATATATATTATTTAAATATTGTTAATAATTAATAATATAATTAGTATTAATACAGTTATTATGATATTATTAATTAAGTTGTCCGTAATTAAATTAGCGATATTTTGAGAGGTAAATAATATGAATTTTAAAGAATTAGGAATCAATGATAATACAATAGAAACCCTAAAAAAAATGGGAATAACTACACCTACACCTATACAAGAAGAAAGTATAGAATTAATAAAATCAGGAACAGATGTAATAGCTGAGGCTCAAACAGGAACAGGGAAAACATTAGCGTTTTTACTTCCAATATTTGAGAATATATCAACAGATCTTAACCATGTTCAAGCACTTATAATATCACCAACTAGAGAGCTTGCAATTCAAATAACTAAAGAAGCTGAAAAACTTAGTGAAAATACAGATATTAACTTATTGGCTATGTATGGTGGAAAGGATATAGGTGCTCAACTAAAAAAATTAAAAAGAAATATACATTTAGTTATAGCTACTCCTGGAAGATTACTAGATCATATAGAAAGAGAAACTATAAATCTTAGTAAATTAAAAGTTATAGTATTAGATGAAGCAGATCAAATGCTTTTCATGGGATTTAGAAATGAAGTAGAAACTATACTTAGACAAACACCTAAGAATCGACAAGTATTATGTTTTTCTGCAACTATGGACTCTGCAGTTAAAAAATTAGCGTATAGATATATGAATAATCCATCAGTAGTAAGTGTAGAAAAAGAAGAAATAACACTAACTAATATAAAGCAAAACGTAGTTGAAACTACAGATAGAAGAAAACAAGATGCACTATGCTCTGTACTAGACAAAGACAATCCTTTTATGGGAATAATATTTTGTAGAACTAAAGCTAGAGTTGATAAACTAGAAGAAGGTTTACATAGAAAAAAATATAACTGTGCTAAACTTCATAGTGATATAAAACAGTCACATAGAGAAAGAATAATGAAGTCATTTAGAAACGCAGATATACAATATCTAATAGCAACGGATGTTGCATCAAGAGGACTAGATATAAGCGGAGTATCTCATGTGTATAACTACGATATCCCTGAAAATGCAGAAACTTACATCCATAGAATAGGAAGAACAGGAAGAGCCGGAGAAGAAGGTTACACATGCATGTTCGTAGACCCAAAAGACCACAATACATTAAAAGAAATAGAAGATGCTATTGAAATGGAAATTCCAAGAAGAGAAGTATAAAAAAAGAAGTGCAAAAGCACTTCTTTTTTATTTATCTTTTATTTTTTTTTATTTCATACTATACCGCATAATATTTTATTGATTTTACAGAACTAGGTGATTAGTTATATTTGCAGTGCAGAAGTCATTTAAAACATCTTCTCAGTTTTATGACTCCAAACGCAAATATAACTAATCACCGCC
>NZ_JBOFKN010000217.1:0-1366 GCF_051657365.1 Paraclostridium sp. | reverse complement strand
GAGTTAATTCCATCGAAAGAGAAAAACTTTTAGAAGTTGCTAAACTTGCTTGTGCACCAGAAGAAACAATTCATAATATGCCTTTTAAAGTTACTCCTGAAAAAGTTTTAGCTGCTATTTTAGCTGCTGACAACTATGGTGGATATTAAAAAAATTAATTATAAAAAAGAAAACCCTTGGATAAATCCAAGGGTTTTTAAATTGCATATCTATTAGAATGTTGTTTTCATTCCTACATATGCAAGTGGTTGCCATCTCCAGTGAGAAGCTGAATTTTGGTCTGTGTTACTCCAGTTTCTATACTCTGCTCCAACTCCAGCATTTACTGCGAAGTTTTCAGTTACTTTATACTCAGCATCTAAAGTTAATAATGCATATAAGCTATAAGTTGTTTTAGCTGATTTAGAAACTACATCTTTATTTTTAGTATATTTATCATATTGTCCAAATTTATATGGATCATATCCACCTTCAAAGTTGAAGTCTACACCATAGTTATCTGTTGAATATAATGCAACAGTTCTATATAAGTAGATTTCCCACTCTGCTACGAAATCTTTATCTTTCTTATCTGTTAATGTATTTGTTGCTGAATCTACTCCTGTATAGAAGTCTTGTCCATAGAAGTTTTGATTTAAATAGATTGTACCATCCCAAGTAAATCCTAATGGTAAGTTACCTGCATATTCGATATCCATACCAATAGTATTCATATAGTCAGATCCACCATCTTCTGGGAATGAGTGATATACTTTTGGAGCTAATATTAAACTACTTAGTAATCCGCCCTCATTTTTATATGTTGTAAATCTTGCTTGGTACTCTAAGTTTTGAGAGTCATCCTCTTCATCTCTATATTGAACTCTTGAAGTAAACCAATCGTTATGTTGATAGTAAGCTCTTAATCTTGTTTCAGTCCCGCTTTTAGAGTTTTTATGGCTATCTCCGTTGCTTTCTAAGTTATTATAATCTCTAATTCTTCCTTCTAATTTGAAGTTTTCAGTTGCTTGAACACCAAAAGTTGTCTCAAGTCTAGAGTAGTTATTAGCTCCTCTGTTCCATGTATCTTGGTTATCATCTGAAGCATTTCCATCTGCATCTTTAACTATCTTATCTCCATGACCTTCTGTTTTTCCATAAGCCTTATATTGTACTCCTACATAACCTGTTGGCTTAAATACAGGTGCTACAACCTCTTCAACTACAGGCTCAGCTACAACTATAATTTCTTTCGATACTTCAACTGGAGCTACAACAACCTCTTTGGCTTGAACTGCAGTTCCTACAACAAGTAAAGATCCTAAAAAAAGTGCTAATTTTTTCATAAAATCCCCTCCGATTTTTAATTGTGTTATTTTGAGAAATA
>NZ_JBOFKN010000216.1:0-12683 GCF_051657365.1 Paraclostridium sp. | reverse complement strand
AATAATTGTGTTTTTAATGGAGATTGTATTTTTAAGGATGTAGAATTTAATAAAAGTATAACTAGTAAAAAAATATTTATAAAATCAAAATTAAAAGGTCAGAAACTAGTATTTGAATCAATAAAAAATATGCCACGTTTAGATGGAATACTTTTTAGTAATTGTTGTAAAGTAAATATAAAAAATGTGGATTATTCAAAGCTAGATTATAAACATGCAAAAGTTAATTATAGAATAGCTAAAAATCAGTCATCTATTATAGGAGATTATGAAAAAGTAGGGCATTACTATTATATGGAAAGGTATTATGGTGGTAAATGTATAAAAAGAAATGATTTTAACACTAATATGGAATATATAAATTCAAAATTCATAGATTTAATTTCAAAATATATTATTGGATATGGTGAAAAACCGTTAAATATATTTATAATATCTTTTTTTATAGTAAGCATATTTGCATTATTATACAGATTTACAGGAATTAAAAATGTAAACAATGAAATTATTAAAAATTACTTAGATTTATGGTATTTTAGTATGTCTACATTTAGTACAGTTGGATATGGAGATATGGTAGTAAATAATATGGTTGGAAAATTATTAGTTAGCATAGAAGTATTTTTAGGTGTAACAATGGGAGCTTCTTGGGCATCTGTATTATTTAGGAAAATGTCAAGATAGTAAATAATTACTAGATATATATTTAAGACAATAAGTGAAAAATTAATATATATACTTATTATCTTAAGAAGGTGAAAAAATGACATTAGGAGTAAAGAGAATTATAGTATTAGTTTTAATTTTAGCAGTTGTAACTCCATATACTATATTTGCTACAGAAAAAGAAGTAGATAAGTATTCCATATCATCTATATTAATAGATCAAGATACAAATAGAGTATTGTATTCTAAAAATGCAGATGAGAAAAGACCATTAGCTAGTTTAAGTAAAATGATGACATTTTTAATAGCTATAGAATCTATAGAAAATAAGAAAGTTAACCCTCAAGATAAAATTAAAATAACTAAAAAAATAGCATCAGTAAGAGGGTCAAGTTATCATTTGAAAGAAAATGAAGAGGTTGCTTTAATAGAACTTATGAAAGGTCTGATGATAGTATCTGGAAATGATGCAGCAGTAGGTATAGCAACTCATATATCTAAAGATGTAGATAAATTTGTAAAACTTATGAATGAGAAAGCTAAAGAAATAGGAATGACTAATACTAAATTTGTCAATCCACATGGACTTCCAATTTATGATTTGCAAAATCCAAAAGCTCAGCCAAAACAAAATATATCTACAGCTAGAGATATAGCAATACTTGGTAAATACATGTTTGACAATTATGAAAAACAAGTTACATCTATTACAGATATGACTACTTATTCTAACCCGGATAGGGGATTTGAAAAAAATAATACAAATCCACTTTTAAGAATGATACCAGATGTAGATGGAATTAAAACTGGATATACAGGTAATGCTGGATATTGTCTATCATTTTCTATGAATGTGAAAAAGGAAAATGACATAAAGAAATATAGAGTTATAGGAGTAACATTAGGGGCTAATCATAAAAATAAAAGATTATCAGCAGCCCTAGATATGCTAAGGTATGGTAAAGAAAATTACTATACAGAAAAAATGATATCTAAAAATGAATTGATAGGTAAAAAGTATATAAAAGGTATAACTGAGTTAGAAGTAGAGTTAAGAACAAAAGATGAACTATATACTATAGTAGAAAATAAAGAAAATATAAATGCTCAGATTACATTAAAAGAATTAGAATATCCTATTAAAAAAGGTGATGTATTAGGTGTTATTAAATATTATACAGATAGTGGCGAAGTTTTAGGGAGCGTAGATATAATAAGTGCTAATAATGTAGATAATACATCTTTATTAACTAAAATTAAAATGTTATTTGCTAAGTAAATCAATAAATAAGATAGAGAATTCTCTATCTTATTTATTAGTTTTGAATATATTGAATAATTTAGTATATATGTGTTAATAATTATCTAGTAAAATGTAAATTGATAGTACATAATGATGTATATATATTAATGATATAAAATTTGCAAAAAATATTGTAATTTACAATTGTCTATGGTATACTAACTGAGGTAAAAAAATAAAATGACGCACGACTGTGTGATCTCTAAAAGGTGCCTAAAAGGTTTTTTAGAGAGATGATCAAGTCGGAGGTAAAACCAGGAGGTAAAAAATGGCAGTAATATCAATGAAACAATTATTAGAAGCTGGTGTTCATTTCGGACATCAAACAAGAAGATGGAACCCTAAGATGGCTCAATATATATTCACAGAAAGAAATGGAATATATATAATAGACTTACAAAAAACTGTTAAAAAAGTTGAAGAAGCTTACAGATTCACTAAAGAAATGGCTGAGACTGGAAGACCTATATTATTCGTAGGAACTAAGAAACAAGCTCAAGAAGCTATAAAAGAAGAAGCTGAGAGATGTGGAATGTTCTACGTTAACGAAAGATGGTTAGGTGGAATGTTAACAAACCACAAAACTATAAAAACTAGAATAGACAAGTTAAGAAAATTAGAAAAAATGGAAGAAGAAGGTGTATTCAACGTTCTTCCTAAAAAAGAAGTTATAAAGTTAAGAGCTGAAAAAGAAAAATTAGAGAAATACTTAAACGGTATAAAAGATATGCCAGAATTACCAGCTGCTATATTCGTAGTAGATCCAAGAAAAGAAAACATAGCTATACAAGAAGCTCACAGATTAGGTATACCAGTAATAGGTATAGTTGATACAAACTGTGATCCTGAGCAATTAGACTTCGCTATACCAGGTAACGATGACGCTATAAGAGCTGTTAAGTTAATAACTGGTGCTATGGCAACTGCTGTAATAGAAGGAAGACAAGCTATAGCTGATGATCAAGAAGAAGTAACTGAAGACCAAGAATAATAAAATAAGTTAATGGTAAGGGGGTATACCCTTACCATTAGTAATATATAGGAGGGATTACCAATGGCTATAACTGCACAAATGGTTAAAGAGTTAAGAGAAACTACAGGTGCCGGAATGATGGACTGTAAAAAGGCTTTACAAGAAGCTGAAGGAGATATGGAAAGAGCTATAGATTTATTAAGAGAAAAAGGATTATCTAAAGCTGCTAAAAAATCTGATAGAATAGCTGCTGAAGGATTAGTTGCTATAGAAATAAATGCTGATAACACTGTAGGTGCTATAGTAGAAGTAAATTCAGAGACTGATTTCGTTGCTAAAAACGAAGATTTCAAAACTTTCGTTAAAGATGCTGCTGAAATGGCTTTAGCTACTGAAAAAGAAGAAATAGTTGAATTATTAGCTGAAACTCACAAAGAAGGAGTTGCTTTATCTGAAGTATTAAACAACAGAATAGCTACTATAGGTGAGAAATTAGACGTAAGAAGATTCGCTAAGATATCTACTGATGGTCAAGTTGCAGGATACATACACGGTGGTGGAAAAATAGGTGTTTTAGTTGAGTTAGAAACAGAAGCTAGAGATGCTGATGTATTAGCAATGGGAAGAGACATAGCTATGCAAGTTGCTGCTATGAATCCTAAATACGTATCTAAAGATGATGTAGATCCAGAATACATAGCTCATGAAACTGAAATATTAACTCAACAAGCTTTAAATGAAGGAAAACCAGCTAATATAGTTGAAAAGATGATAAAGGGAAGATTAGAAAAACAATTAAAAGAAGTTTGTTTAGTTGAACAAACTTTCGTTAAAAACCCAGATTTAACTATAAAGCAATTAGTTGCAGATGTTGCTAAAAAAGTAGGTTCTGAAATAAAGGTTGCTAGAGTCGTAAGATTCGAAGTTGGTGAAGGTATAGAAAAGAAAGAAGAAAACTTTGCTGAAGAGGTTGCTAAGCAACTTAAGTAATTAACCAAAAGAGAACACTTCGGTGTTCTTTTTTTTAAAAAGTTAACTAACTAAGGAGGATTTCAAATGACAAAGCCCATGTATAAAAGAGTATTACTGAAATTAAGTGGAGAAGCATTATCTGGAGATAAGGGATTTGGTATAAATAATGAAGTTGTAAATGAAATAGCACAAGCCATAAAACACATACAAGAAATAGGTGTAGAAGTAGCTGTAGTTGTTGGAGGAGGTAACTTCTGGAGAGGAAGAACATCTGAAGGAATGGACAGAACTACTGCTGACTATATAGGAATGTTAGCTACGGTTATGAACGCTATGGCGCTACAAGATGCTCTTGAAAATATAGATGTGTTAACAAGAGTTCAAACAGCTATAGAAATGAGACAAATAGCAGAACCTTATATAAGAAGAAAGGCAGTTAGACACTTAGAAAAATCTAGAGTTGTTATATTCGGGGCGGGAACAGGAAATCCTTACTTCTCAACTGATACAGCAGCTGCACTTCGTGCTGCGGAAATGGAATCAGAAGTTATATTACTAGCTAAAAATGTAGATGCTGTATATGATAAAGATCCAAAAGTTCATGCTGATGCTAAGAAATTTACAGAACTAAGCTATATAGAAGTTCTACAAAAAGAACTTAAAGTTATGGACTCGACTGCGACATCTTTATGTATGGATAACAACATACCAATAAAGGTATTTGAACTTTCTACAGAGAATATAATAAAAGCAGTTATGGGTGAAAATATAGGAACTACTGTAAAATAATTAATTATTAAGGAGGAATGAACAATGAGTGCACAAGTAAAAAAACAATTAGAAGAAAAAATGAATAGAACGATAGAGGCTCTTAAATCAGAGTTTACTACTATAAGAGCAGGAAGAGCTAACGCTCAAATGTTAGATAAAGTTAGAGTTGATTACTATGGAACACCAACTCCTGTAAATCAAGTAGGAGCTATATCTGTACCAGAACCAAGAACTTTAATGATAAATCCTTGGGACAAAACAGCTATGGGTGAAATAGAAAAAGCAATAAGAAACTCAGATTTAGGATTAAATCCAACTAATGATGGGCAAGTTATAAGAATATCAGTTCCAGCTTTAACAGAAGAAAGAAGAAAAGATTTAGCTAAACAAGCTGGTAAAGTTTCTGAAGAGTTTAAAGTTAGATTAAGAAATGAAAGAAGAGACGCTAACGATAAGCTTAAAAAGATGGAAAAAGAAGGCGAAATAACTGAAGATGATTTAAAGAAATCTCAAGATGAAGTTCAAAAAACAACTGATAAGTTTATAAAAGAAGTAGACGCATTATTAAAAACTAAAGAACAAGATATAATGGCGGTATAATATTGAATAGATATTATAACTTATTAGGACTTCATACGGATGAGGTAATAAAATTTTTTGACAAAGAAAATAAAACTTATACTATAACTACGATAAAAGGATATAAAGATGTAGAAAAATTGATAATTCCTAGAGTTATTAAGATATCTGAAAATGGAAATAGTATAGAAATAATACAAACATACTTTTCTGACTCCTTAAAATAGGGGTCAGAAAGTTTTATTGGGAGGTAGCTTATGAATAAAAATACTATATATGACATAAACTTAAGTAATGTACCTACTCATATAGCAATAATAATGGATGGAAATGGTAGATGGGCAAAAGAAAAACTACTTCCAAGAACCGTTGGGCATAAAGCTGGAGTTGAAGCTATAAGAACGGTTATAAAAGAGTGCTCAGCTTTAGGAGTGAAACATTTAACTTTATATGCATTTTCAACAGAAAATTGGAAAAGACCTAAATTAGAAGTAGATGCTTTAATGAATTTACTATATACATACTTAAAAAAAGAATTAAAAGAATTACATCAAAATCAAGTGAAAATAACTACTATAGGAGATATAGATGCACTACCTAGTAAATCTGTATGTGCTATAAAAGATGCGATTGATATAACTAAAGATAATACTGGATTAAACTTAAATATAGCTTTAAATTATGGTAGCAGAAATGATATAAAAAATGCAGTTATAGATATAGTAAAAAATTGTAAAAGTGGTAAAATAGATATAGAAGATATAAATGAAGATACTATAACAAAATATTTAAGCACGAAGTTCATACCAGATCCAGACTTAATAATAAGAACGAGTGGAGAAGAAAGAATAAGTAATTTCTTATTGTGGGAAATGGCATATTCTGAATTTTATTTCACTGATGTATATTGGCCTGATTTTGACAAAGATGAAATTAGAAAAGCTATATATACATATCAAAGCAGAGATAGAAGATTTGGGGGACTGAAGTAAGGAGATTATTTTATGGTTGTAAGAATCATTGCTGCATTAGCCTTAATTCCATTATTATTATTTATAATATATGGAGGATTGCCACTATATATAGCAGAAGCTATTATAGGAATAATTGCATTAGATGAGTTTTATAAGGCATTTAAAAGTAAAAATATACAACCTATAAGTATTTTAGGATATTTATTTGCCATATTCTTATCTATTAAAAACATTTTTAATTTACAAATTGAATACACTCATGTATTCGTATTTACTTTATTCTTAATAGGAATAATTTATATTTTATCAAACAAGAAAAATATTATAGACTTTTCTATAACATTTATAGGTATGTTTTACATACCGATATTTTTAGATTACATAGTTTTAACAATTAATGATTTTAAATTAGGTGGTATTTATGTATGGTTGATATTTATAATATCATTTATGACAGATACTTTTGCTTATTTTAGTGGATATTTATTTGGAAAACATAAGTTAATACCAAGTATAAGTCCTAAAAAAACCATAGAAGGTAGCATTGGTGGAATTTTAGGTTCTACAATTTGCTGTGTACTATTTGGATATGTATTTAACTTAGATATTGTACATATGGTTTTAGTAGGAAGTTTAGGAAGTGTTGTTGCACAGTTTGGAGACTTATTTGCATCGGCAATAAAGAGATACGTTGGAATAAAAGATTATGGAAAATTAATACCAGGACATGGTGGTATATTAGATAGATTTGATAGTGTTATACTAGTAGCACCATTTGTTTATTATGCAATATATTTATTTATTTAGCTTCAGGGTTCTCTGAAGCTTTAATTGTATAGTATATAAATTATATGAAAGGAATATAAATAGTATGAAAAAAATATCAATATTGGGGTCAACAGGATCTATAGGCACACAAACACTAGACGTAGTTAGAAAAAATAGAGACAAATTTGAAGTAGTAGCTATATCTGCAAACAGCAGTATAAATTTACTTTTAGAACAGATAAAAGAATTTAAACCTAAATATGTTGCAGTATATAATGAAAATAGTGCTAAAACTTTAAAAGGAATGATACCTAGTGATATAAGTATAGAAATCTTAAGTGGAATGGAAGGTTTAGTTACTATATCTGCATTAGATGAAATAGATGTTCTTTTAACTGCTATAGTTGGGATGATAGGATTAGTACCAACTCTTGAAGCTATAAAAAAAGGAAAAACAATAGCACTTGCAAATAAAGAAACACTAGTTACAGCAGGTCAGTTAGTTATGGAAGAAGCTAAGAATAGAAATGTATCTATACTTCCTGTTGATAGTGAACATAGTGCAATATTCCAATGTTTAAATGGGGAAAATAAAAAAGAAATAGATAGCATAATACTTACAGCATCAGGGGGGCCTTTTAGAGGTAAATCAAGAGATGAGTTAGTAAATGTAACTAAAAATGAAGCTTTAAAACATCCAAATTGGAGTATGGGAAGAAAGATAAGTATAGATTCATCAACTTTAATGAATAAAGGCCTAGAGGTTATAGAAGCTAAATGGTTATTTGATGTAGAGGCTGATAAAATTGATGTAGTAGTACATCCCCAAAGTATAATTCATTCTATGGTTCAATATGTAGATAGTTCTATAATTGCTCAAATGGGATGTCCAGACATGAAGCTTCCTATACAATATGCATTAACTTATCCAGAAAGAATACTTAATGATTTCGAAAGATTAGATTTTTCAAAACTGAGCAGTTTAACATTTGAAAAACCTGATATGAATACTTTTCCATGTTTAAAATTAGCATATGATTGTTTAAGGATGGGTGGAACATATTCAGCTGTACTAAATGCGGCTAATGAAGTTTTAGTTAATGAATTTTTAGAAGATAAAATAAAGTTTTATGACATTCCATATTACATAGAAAAAACTTTAGATAATCATAGTAGTATAGCAAAACCTACATTAGAAGAAATATTACATATAGATAATTGGAGTAGAAAATTCGTAAAAGATTGTATAAAATAGGGTGGTGAAAGAATGAATATAATAACTATATTAGTAGCTATTTTAGCTTTTGGTATAATAGTATTCATTCATGAATTAGGACATTTTTTATTTGCTAAAAAAGCGGGTGTTAGGATTCATGAATTTGCTATAGGAATGGGACCAAAACTTTATAATTTTAAAAGAGGAGAAACTACATATAGTATAAGGTTATTGCCTCTTGGAGGATATGTTGCTATGGAGGGGGAAGATAGCGACTCAAAAGATCCTAGATCATTTGGAAATAAAACTATTTTGCAAAGAGCGAGCATATTATTTGCAGGACCGTTTTTTAATATAATACTTGCTGTGATAATTTTTATTCCTGTATTTATGTATATAGGAACTCCGAGTACTACTTTAAGAGAAGTTATGGATAATAGTATAGCTCAAAAGGCAGGGATAGAAGCTGGAGATACTATAACTGAAATAAATGGTAAAGATATTAAAACTTGGGATGAATTAAGTAAAGGAATTCAAGATTCAAATGGAAAAGAACTAACTATAACTATAAATAAAGATGGAAAAGAGAAGGATGTAAAAGTTACTCCTGAACTTAAAAATGGTAATTACTTAATAGGAATTTATCCTCAAAATGAAAAAAATATTGCAGGAGCATTTGGAAATGCTATAAAAACAACTGCTAATATGATTGTTGGAATGGTAACATTTGTAGGTCAATTAATAACAGGTAATTTACCTAGTGGAATGGATGGAGCTGTTGCAGGACCGATAGGCGTAATAAGTATAGTTGCAGATGCCACTAAGGCAGGGTTAATAAATGTATTATACTTAGCAGCTGTAATAAGTTTAAACCTAGGAGTATTAAATCTATTACCTATACCAGCTCTTGATGGGGGAAGATTATTTTTCCTATTTATAGAATTTTTAAGAGGTGGAAAGAAGATAGATCCGGATAAAGAAGGTATGGTAAATGTTATCGGGTTTGCAGTATTAATGCTATTTATGTTATTTGTAACATACAAAGACATAGTTAGATTAATTGGACATTAAAACTGTGTAATTAGAAAGTGAAGGTGAGATAATGAGTTACAATAGAAGAATAAGTAGAGAAGTAAGTGTAGGGAATGTTAAAATAGGTGGAGAAAATCCTATATCTATACAATCTATGACTAATACAGATACAAGAGATGCAAAAGCTACGATACAACAAATAAAAAAACTTGAAGAAGTTGGATGTGATGTAGTTAGAGTTGCAGTTCCTGATATGGAAGCTGCTAAAAATATAGGCGAAATAAAACAAAATGTTAGTATACCTGTAATAGCAGATATACACTTTGACTATAGATTAGCACTAGAAGCTATAGATCAAGGGGTAGATGGAGTTAGAATAAATCCTGGAAATATAGGTAGTATAGATAGAGTTAAGTTAGTAGTAAATAAATGTAGAGAGAAAAACTTAAAGATAAGAATAGGTGTAAATGGTGGTTCTCTTGAGAAGGAATTATTAGAAAAGTATGGATCAGCTTCTGCTGAAGCATTAGTTGAAAGTGCACTTGGACATGTGAAAATACTTGAAGATTTAGATTTTTACAATATAGTTATATCTCTTAAATCTTCAGATATATACAAAACTATAGAAGCTTATGAACTTATATCTAAAAAAGTTGATTATCCACTTCATATAGGTATAACAGAATCTGGTAGCGTGAAAAAAGGGACTATAAAATCTTCAATAGGAGTAGGAGCTCTATTACTAAAGGGAATTGGAGATACTATTAGAATTTCACTTACAGGAGATCCTACTGAGGAAGTTATAGTAGGCAAGGAGATATTAAGGAGTTTAGATTTATTAAATGATAAGATAAAGGTAATATCATGTCCTACATGTGGGAGATGCAATATAGATCTTATAAGTGTAGTAAATGAGGTAGAAGAGAAGATAAACAAAATAGATAAAGATATAACTGTAGCTATAATGGGATGTGCAGTTAATGGACCAGGTGAAGCTAAGGAAGCTGATATTGGGATAGCCGGAGGAAAAGGCGAAGGGTTACTATTTAAAAAAGGTGAAATTGTAAGGAAGATAGATGGTAATAGCTTAGTAGAAGAGTTATTATCTGAAATAGAAAACTATAATAAATAATAATAAAACTGTTAAGTTAAGATTCTGAATCTTAATTTAACAGTTTTATTTTTTTCTAAGTGGGTATGTTTTTATAGTAGGTAATAAGAATAGTATTTTGAATTAATGGAGAAATTAATACTATTTAGTTTAAATATCAACTTATATCGAGGGGTGTCAAAATGATGAATAACAAAAAACCGACTATAATACAAAGTTCACTGGGCTCTGTATTTTCAGTATTTAGTGAATCAGAATTAAAAGAAATAACTGATGGAAGCAAAAGAAAAATTGCTATATCAGGAAATGTAAATAAGCCAGGAATAATAGAAATTCCTGAGAAATCTACATTGAAAGAAATTATAGACTTAGCTGGTGGTATTATAAAAAATAGTGGATTTAAAGCAGCACAATTAGGTATACCATTTGGAGGTTTTTTAACGGAAGATAGTTTAGAAAAAGAGCTGGATTTCAACTTATTTGATGAAGGTAGTAGTAGAACTATAATAATTTTATCTCAAGAAGATTGTATAGTTCAATACGCTAAATTCTACATAGACTTTTTAATAGGAAAAATGAAAGAAGATAAGTATAAAAAATATGAACAAGTAAAAGATGAAATTATACAAATGTGGAAAATTTTAGATAGGATAAGCAAGGGTAGATCTAATATGAGAGATGTGTTTATATTAAGAGAACTTGCAAGTACTGTAAAGACTACATTAAATCAAAAACATAATATAATGCAAGAAATAATAGATAAATTTTATAATGAAATAGAAGAACATATTGAGGATGAAAAATGTTATACAGCACAATGTAATAATCTTGTAAAGTTAACTATAACAAATAAGTGCATAGGATGTGGAGCTTGCAAAAGGGTTTGTCCAGTTGATTGTATAGTTGGAGAAAGAAAAGAGCAACATTATATAGATTATAATAGATGTACTCACTGTGGGCAATGTATAGCAAGTTGTCCAGTTGATGCAATAACAGCTGGTGATAATACTATGAAATTTTTAAGAGATTTAGCGACTCCAAATAAAATAGTTATAACTCAAATGGCCCCAGCAATAAGAGTGGCTATAGGTGAAGCATTTGGATTTGAGGCAGGAGTTAATGTTGAAAAGAAAATAGCAGCTGCACTTAGACAACTAGGAGTTGATTATGTATTTGATACTACATGGGCGGCTGATTTGACTATAATGGAGGAAGCAGCAGAACTTCAAGAAAGATTAGAAAAACATTTTGCAGGAGATAAGGATGTTAAGCTACCTATACTGACTTCTTGCTGTCCAGCATGGGTTAAGTTTATAGAACAAAATTATGGAGATATGCTAGATGTTCCATCTAGTGCAAAGTCACCCATGCAGATGTTTGCTACAGTAGCGAAAGATTTATGGGGTCGTGAAAAAGGTTTCACAAGAGATCAGATAACTTCAGTGGCAATAATGCCATGTATAGCTAAAAAATATGAAGCATCAAGACACGAGTTTTCAAGAGGTCTAAACTATGATGTTGACTATGTTATAACTACGAGAGAACTTATAAAGATATTTGAAGACTCAGGTATAAATTTAAATGAGATAGAAGATGAAGAAATTGATCAAGTTTTAGGGGAGTATACTGGGGCTGGAATTATTTTTGGTAGAACCGGTGGTGTAATAGAGGCTGCTACTAGAACTGCTATTGAGAATATGACTGGTGAAAAAATCGAAAATGTAGAGTTCGAATGTTTAAGAGGTTGGGATTCATTTAGATCTTGCGATTTAGAAGTATCTGGATTAAAACTTAGAATAGGTGTTGCTTATGGACTTAAAGAAGCAGGAAAAATGCTTGATAAAATAAGAAATGGAGAAGAATTTTTCCATGCTATAGAAATAATGGCATGTGTAGGTGGATGTGTAGGTGGAGGTGGCCAGCCTAAAGCTCGTAAAAGAGTAGAAACTATAGAAAAAAGAGCAGAAGGTTTAAATAATATAGATAGATCATTAACACTTAGAAAATCTAACGAAAATCCAGCAGTCCAGGCTATATATGATAAATACTTAGGTAGACCATTAAGTCATAAAGCTCATGAACTTTTACATACTAAATATTTTGTAAAAGTGAAAAAATAATTATTTTAATTAAATGAATAAAAAAAAATATTATAGGTAGAATAAGCTTGTAGGGTATTGGAAAGAGCAAGCTTATATATAATCTTAAAATATTATAATCTATTTTAATAGTTATTATTTGTAATATTTTATTTACTGGTTATAATCACTATAATAAGAATAATAGTTTAAATATTAATCATGAAGTGCTATGTATAT
>NZ_JBOFKN010000215.1:0-9747 GCF_051657365.1 Paraclostridium sp. | reverse complement strand
AGCAAATATATAATCTATACTGTTTATAATAATTAACTTATATTCAATCAATCTAATAGCCACTTTGGTTCTATACACATATATAATTAGAATTAACTAAAATAATAAATTCCACTT
Organism: Paraclostridium sp.; assembly: GCF_051657365.1. NCBI lineage: Bacteria > Bacillati > Bacillota > Clostridia > Peptostreptococcales > Peptostreptococcaceae > Paraclostridium > Paraclostridium sp. Next base: position 9,630 of record NZ_JBOFKN010000215.1, on the reverse strand, counting down.
TATTATTTTAGTTATTATTAATTTTAATATTGACAACTTATTTAATATAATATATTATATTTATATAAATAATAATAGTAATGATTACTATTTCTAAAATTAGGAGGAATAAAAATATGAAAAAATTTGTTTGTACAGTGTGTGGATATATACATGAAGGTGAAAATGCTCCAGAAATTTGCCCAGTATGTAAGGTAAAAGCTGATAAATTCGAAGAAATGAAAGGTGAAATGATATGGGCTGATGAACACAGAATAGGTGTCGCTCAAGGTGTTGATGATGAAATATTAGAAGGTTTAAGAGCTAACTTTGTTGGTGAATGTACAGAAGTTGGTATGTATTTAGCAATGAGTCGTCAAGCTGACAGAGAAGGTTTCCCAGAAGTTGCTGAAGCTTATAAAAGAATAGCTTTTGAAGAAGCTGATCATGCTGCTAAATTCGCTGAATTATTAGGCGAAGTTGTTGCTGCAGATACTCAAGCAAACTTAAAAGTTAGAGTTGAAGCTGAGTATGGTGCAACTGATGGCAAGTTAAAATTAGCAAAAAAAGCTAAGGATTTAGGATTAGATGCAATACATGATACAGTTCATGAAATGTGTAAAGATGAAGCTAGACATGGTAAAGCATTTTTAGGTCTATTAGAAAGACATTTTACTAAATAATCTCTATAAAATTTTTTAACTCACACATATAGAGTAGCCTCACTCTTCGGCTACTCTATTTTAATATTTTTAGTTTTAGTTTATAATATAATTTGATTATAAATTTACTTTAAAGGGTATATTTATTATAAAAAAATTTATAAGCAGGTGGTATTTTGAAATTTTCAAAACAAAGAGAACTTATATTAAACGCGGTAAAGGACAATACAGTTCATCCTACTGCAGATTTTATATATGATTATTTAAAGAAAGATAATCATAATCTAAGCTTAGGAACTGTTTATAGAAATCTATCTCAACTTGTAAATCATGGTTTTATACAAAAAGTTAGTATGCCTGGTCTTCCAGATAGATTTGATGCCAATGTAATTGAACATAACCATATGATTTGCGATATCTGTGGTAACATACAAGATATACACTGCGATATACTAAAAAAAATTCCTAATATTATTTCAGATGAACTAAATTTAGAAATTATATCTTGCAATGTTATTCTTCGTGGTATTTGTGAAAATTGCAAAAATGATTAATTATCAAAAGGAACTAAATAGTTCCTTTTTTTATATTTTACAATTCAATTATTTTATTATATAATGAATTGTCTTAATATATAATAAAATATAATTTAAATTAATTTTAATATCCAGGAGGAGATTTTTATGGCTATAAAAATAGTTACCGATAGTACATCTTATATACCTAAGGAGTACATTGAAAAATATGACATAAAAGTAGTATCTCTTAATGTTTTTATGGATAACGAAAGCTTGCGTGAACTAGATATAGATAATGAAGCTTTTTATGACAAGATGAGTTCTTTATCACAAATTCCAAAGTCTTCACAGCCTATTCCAGATGAAATGTTAAGTACTTTTACAAATATAGTATCAAAGGGCGATTCATTAGTAGGTATTTTTCTATCTTCTAGCATGAGTGGTACCTTCTCTAGTGCTAATTTAATTAAAAATATGGTTCTTGATGACTATCCTGATGCCGACATACATATACTAGATTCTCAAACAAACTGTATGCAAATGGGATTCGCAGTTATAGAAGCAGCTAAATTAGCTTCACAAGGTAAATCTGTAGATCAGGTTATAAATAGATGTAATTTAGTTTTTAATAATAGTAAATTTTTATTTTCACCTAATACTCTAGAATATTTAAAAAAGGGTGGACGAATAGGTAGTGCTTCTGCTTTATTAGGTTCTATACTTCAAATAAAACCTATCCTTACAGTTCATGAAGGAGTTACTTCAGTATTTACTAAAGTTCGTACTAGAAAAAAAGCAGTAGATACAATCATAAACTCAGTTTTAACTGATATAGATAAAAAAGGACTTGGAGATATAATAGTTCATCACATAAATTGTGAAGAAGAAGGTATAGCTTTAGCTACTATTCTAGAAGAAAAGTTAAATACTAAAGTTCATATACAATCTATAGGTCCTATAATAGGCCTTCATGTTGGTCCAGGAAGTATAGGTATTGCTTATTATACTAATATTGACTAAATAAAATTTAATGCCCTAGATATGTATCTAGGGCACTTTTATGTCTATATATTATTTTTCATATCCTACATTGTCATCAGCTACATTTTCAGATATATATGCAGCTACATACAATCCATACATTAATACTACTAAAACAGCAGTTATTAAAATAATAGTCATATTCACTCACTTCCTTCTTAGTTCTAATTGTAGTTTTTTCATATGAATTTCATATGATTTTTGTATGATTTTTAATTAATGATTTAACAATTTAAAACCATTTATTTCTTCATTAGATTTTATTTTCAAAAGCATTATTGGACCTATCCTACTATTGTATATATCATTGTTGTAACTATCATCTATATTTGCTTCTTCATATTTTATAATTATATCACTATTTTTATTTTTTATAGTTACATTGTTGTAATATTTTCCAGGCCTATTTTTGAAAATTATATAAGCTTCTTCATTTTTCATTAATTTATTTTTATCTTTATTGTTATTAATTATACTTATTCCTTCAGTTTTTTTATTTTCAATCAAATATTTTTCATATATTTTATCACTCGAATCAACTCTATTTACAGATAAAACAGGCTTGAAATTACTATTAGGAATAGTAACTCCTAAAATAAATATAGGTATAAGAATTAATTTCAATATATTTTTATAATTTTTTTTCATATATTAACCCTCTCTATATTATTATTTATATTCACTGAACTTACCCATTACTTCATTATTTTCTTTAAAAAAACTAATTAAATTACTTATTCTAACTAAAGTTTCTATACTTATAGTATGCTCTATCTTTTCAGTTTCTTCATGAATATGTTCTTTTATTCCTATTAAATTCAAAAATTCTTCAACTAAATTGTGTCGATATAATAATTGCTCGCCTATTTCCTTCCCTGTTTTACTTAAAATTATAGCTCCATATTTTTCATGATTTATTATATCTTTTTCTTGTAATTTTTTAACCATATTACTTACAGATGATGGTTTTATATTTAAAGCTTTTGATAACTCGCTAATCTTAACTTCTTCACGCTCAATATATAATCTATAAATCATTTCTATATAATCTTCTTCATTAGGGCTTAAGTTATTACTTTTCATATACTCGTTAAATGTATAAAACTGATTAAACGCTTTCAACATATCCCCTCCTAATACGCTCTTATATCTAATATATTTTCTTTTATTACTATATATTCTATTTTTATGTAACAAATATGTGAGTTTTTTCATAATATCTATTGTAAGAAATTTAGCTTAGGCTAAAACTTATTTAGAATTATGGAGGTATTTTTCATGGTTAAACTTACTGATGTAGATGTATGTAGCACCGTAAGGGTAGAAGGACTTTTATCAGATGGTTATCTAAGAGAAAGGATGTTAGCCTTAGGTTTAACTAATGGTGCTTTAATAGATGTTTTAAGACGAGGTCCCAAAAATAATCTGACAGTTTACAATATACGAGGTGCAATGATTGCACTTAGAAAAGAAGAAGGTGAAAAAATAATAGTTTCATATTTATAGCATTAATCAAGGGGGGAAAAATTATGGGGCTAACTTATGATTCAACAAAAATAAAATCATTAAAGGATATGTTTAATATAGATAAAAAAGAGGATCAATACATTATTGCTTTAGCTGGAAATCCTAATACTGGTAAAAGCACTGTTTTCAACTATATTACAGGTCTCAAACAACATACTGGAAATTGGCCAGGTAAAACTGTATGTACAGCTAGAGGTGATTTTAAATATAATAAAAAAGACTTTGCTCTTATAGATTTACCAGGAACTTATTCTTTGTTCGCAGCATCACAAGAAGAGTTGGTAGCTCGTGACTTTGCTTGCTTTGGAAATCCAGATGCCGTTATAGTAGTTGCTGATGCTACTTCATTAGAGAGAAATTTAAACTTAACATTTCAAATTATGGAACTTACAGATAATGTTATACTTTGTATAAACTTAGTTGATGAAGCTAAAAAAAAAGGTATATCTATAAATAAAACTCTTCTAGAACAAGAACTCGGTATACCTGTTGTTCTAACTTCTGCTCGGAATGGCTTTGGTATGGACGAACTGCTTAAAACCCTAGATTTAGTTGTAACTAAATCATATAAATATAATAATAAAATTATAAAATATGATGATAATATAGAAAATTTACTTAAATTAATAGATACAGATTTATCTGATAGCATACCTTATATAAAGTCTAGATGGCTAGGTCTTAGATTAATCGACGGAGATGAAAGTATTTATGAATCTATTAATAATTATATAAATTCAGATTATAAAAATACTATTATTAAAGTAAAATCCAAGTTACCATCAATTATAGATAAAATCAAAATTAGAGATTCTATGAATTCAACCTTGTATTCATATGCTACAGACCTTTATGGAAAATGCGTCAATATTCAAAGTAAAAATAAATTTCATAGAGATGAAAATATAGATAAAGTTATAACTTCTAAAAAATTTGGATTGCCCTTAATGTTATTACTACTTTGCATAATATTGTGGGTTACAATAGAAGGCGCTAATGTTCCATCTAGTATTTTATCAGATTTCTTATTCAGTTTCGAACCTAAGTTATATAGTTTTTTAGCTAGTTTAAATACGCCTATATGGATAAATGAAATGATTAGCTATGGTCTTTATCGAACGCTATCGTGGGTAATATCTGTTATGTTGCCACCTATGGCAATATTCTTTCCCTTGTTTACTTTACTAGAAGATTTTGGTTACTTACCTAGAGTTGCATTTAATCTTGATCATATGTTTAAAAAAGCATGTTGCCATGGTAAGCAATGTTTGACAATGTGTATGGGATTTGGTTGCAATGCTGCAGGCGTTATTGGGTGTAGAATAATAGATTCTCCAAGAGAAAGACTTATAGCCATACTTACTAATAATTTTGTTCCTTGCAATGGCCGTTTTCCAACATTGATAGCTATCTCAACTATATTTTTCACATATTTTATTCAAGATTCATTTGTTAGCAGCGCAGTCGTTGCTCTTTGCATAGCTTTAACTATAGTTTTTGGAATATTAACAACTTTAGCAGTTTCTTATATATTATCTAAAACTATGCTAAAAGGAGTTCCATCTACTTTTACACTTGAGTTACCACCTTATAGAACTCCTAAAATAGGAAGAGTCATATACACATCTATAATCGATAGAACTATATTTGTTTTATCTAGGGCTGTTGTAATAGCTATTCCTGCCGGTATTATAACATGGATATTTGCTAATATTTATATAGGAGATCTTAGTATATTATCTCACGTTGCAGGATTTTTAGATCCAGTTGCACAATTTATAGGTCTTGATGGATTTATATTGCTTGCATTTATACTAGGCTTTCCTGCAAATGAAATTGTAATACCAATACTTTTAATGTCTTATTTAGCAACTGGTTCTATGGTTGAATTTGATAGTTTATCAGCTCTAGGAGAAGTTTTAAAAGATAATGGATGGACTTATTTAACCGCAATAAATACAATGCTATTTAGTTTGCTTCATTGGCCTTGTGCTACAACTCTTTTAACTATAAAAAAAGAAACCGGTAGCATTAAATGGACAGTTGTTGGATTTTTAATGCCTACTGCCATTGCCTTTTTGGTATGTTTATGTACAACTGGTTTATTTAATATATTCGGATTAGCTTAATAAAAATAGACGTAAATAAGATAATATCTTATTTACGTCTATTTTTTATAATTCACAACAAACAATTCCTATTATTCCAGGTCCTGTATGTGCACATATAGAAGAACTTACATTCACGCTTAAAATTTCTCCTACTTGAAATTCTTCTTCTAACTTTTCTTTAAAAGAATCTAATTCACTAAAATTATCTCCGCAAGTAATCATAACTCTTGTATTTCTTAAGTCCGCTCCAAAATACTCTTTAATTGATAATAATATTTTATTAACAACTTGTTTTTTTCCTCTAACTTGACCTATTGGTTTTACAAATCCATCTTCTATAGAAAGAATAGGCTTTATATTTAACATATTCCCAATAGTAGCTTTAGCTAATGATATTCTTCCACCTTTTTGTAAATAATCCAGAGTATCTACTGTAAAAAATATTTTTATACTTTCTTTTAGTTTCTCTAAATGATTTATTATATTGTCTATAGTGTCACCTTTTTCTATCATTTCAGCAGCTGATAATAAAAAGCATCCACTACCTATAGATAAACTCTTTGTATCTACTATATGTATATTACCTTCTAAATCATTTTTAGCCATCATAGCACTTTGTACGGTTCCAGAAGCCGATGATGATCCTCCTATGTATAAAATATCTTTTCCTTGCTCTAAGTACATCTTAAATACATCTGTAAACTGAGAATATGTACATTGAGATGTTTTAGGCATATTTTCACTACTTCTTAACATTTTATAAAATTCTTCTTTACTTAAATCTATGCCATCTACATATTCTTTTCCATCAAAGATCACTGTTAATGGAACTTCATGTATGTCGTATTTATCTATTAGTTGTCTAGGTACATCAGATAAACTATCACATATTAACTTTGTATTACTCATATAAGTTCCTCCACAATCAATTACTTATTATAAACTTGTCATATAATCTCATTTTATAGTCTGGTACTAATAATATATCATAAGTTTTTCGAAATTTCCACAGATATTTTTATATTGCTTCTATTTAACAATATTATACAATAAAAAAAGCCTTACGGCTTCTTCTTATTGTTGGTTTCTATTTTCTAATTTCTTTTTATCTAAATAACTAACAGCATTAAGTGCAGCTATTTGTCCTTGTCCTGCTGCTTTTAAATATTGATATGGTTTGCCTGCACAATCTCCACATGCAAAACATCCAGGTATATTAGTTTCCATATTTATATTAATTTTTATATGAACACCTTCTGTTTCAATCCCTGGAACTAAAGCTTTTGGAGATGAGCTATCTTTCATCACAAATACTCCATCAACATCTAATTCTTGATTTCTTAATTTTAATTTATTAACCAAATTGTCACCTTGTATTTCTAGTGGAAAATCTTTTATAACTTCTACATTTTCATTTAAATGTAATTCATTTTTATGCATTGGTATAAAATACGTTTTAGATGCTATTTCACTTAAAAAATTTGCATCTTCTTCAGCTTCATGATTATAACCTATAACAGCAACTTTTTTATCTCTATACAAAGGCGCATCGCAAGTAGCGCAATATCCTACCCCTTTTCCTAAAAACTCTTCTTCTCCTTTTATAGGTTTTCCATACTCTACTCCTGTAGCAATTACAACAGTACTAGCTTCAATCATATCATCTCCAGACATCAATGCAAAATAATCTCCCATTGCATATATGTTATTTATTTTTGCTTTTGTTATCTCTATATTCATTTCCTCTAAATGAGTTTTAAATTTATCTTTCAAATCAGTTCCACTTATGTCATAAAATCCTAAATAGTTGTCTATAGATGGTGCTTTTATTAGTTTAGCACTTAAATCATCTGTTCCAAATAGTATTACTTTTTTATTTCTTATAGTTGCATTTATAGCTGCTGATGCCCCTGCTGGACCACTCCCTATTATAGCTACATCATATCTCATATATATTCACCCTCTTTTTTTATTTTTAAATTTAAATATATGTAAGTTAGGGTGCTAATATAACTTAGCACCCTAATAAAAATTCATTTTGTTTATGTTCCTTTTTCTTATAAATGAGCTTCTACTTTACCTTTTAAACTTTCTTTTGGCATAAATCCTACTAATTTATCTACTACTTTACCATCCTTAAATATCATCATAGTTGGAACTGTTGATATTCCAAATTTTTGAGCTAACTCTAAACTTTCATCTATATCAACTTTAACAAATTTAGCATCATTTAATTCTTCTGATACACTTTCAAATACTGGAGCTAACATTTTGCAAGGTCCACACCAAGTTGCGAAAAAGTCTACAACAACCACTCCTTTATTTTCCTCTACTGCCCCTCTAAAACTTCCTGTATTTACTATATTAGCCATATTATTATCCTCCTAATTTATATCAATTTATAATTTTTATTCTTTCTTATATTTTATGTTATAAAGTAATTTTATTCTGTAACTTTATCACATTTTTGTAAATAATACACTATGTTTCTGTATATTTTATATTATACCCAGTCGATTTATTTCAAATCAATTATTTTTTATCTTTTTAGGTACTGTTATATCAAATTTAGTTTCTTTATCTAACACAGAATATACTTTTATATTTCCTTTCAAGCTAGTTATAATCATTTTAGCAATACTAAGTCCAATACCCGATCCATCAATTTCTTTATCTCTAACATTTTCACTTCTAAAAAATCTATCAAATATAAAATCAATTTCTTCATTATTAATTCCTATTCCAGTATCTTGTATCGATATAATAAAACTATTTTCTTTTTCGTATAAACTTATATTTATACAATCATCTTTTCTTGTATACTTAAGTGCATTATCTATAAATATTACTATTAACTGCCTTAATTTATTTTTATCTGTTGTTATATACCTATTTTTATTTTCAAAGTTACATGAAAACATTTTATCATGTATTTCTGCAATTTCAATGTAATCACTACTTATATTTTCTATCAACTTATTTATATCAAACACTTCTATTTCTAACTTATTTATACTTTCTTCTTTAGTTAAATGTAGCAAGTCATTTACCATTTTTTTTAGTCTTCGATTTTCTCTCATCGCATCTGCAATAGTTTCTACCTCATCACTAACAGAGTTTTGAGGATGCTTTAATATACTTTCTAACTTAGAAGATACTATAGATATAGGAGTTCTGAGTTCATGTGAAGCATCTTGAATAAATTTCACTTGGTTATTCCACGTTTTTTCAATAGGTACTAATGCCTTTTTTGTAAGGTACAATGCTATAAAATATGTAGTAACTATAGCAATTATTGCTCCTACAAAGAATACACCTAGTAACTTATTTAATAACCCCATCTCAGAATCTATATTTCTTATTACTTGTATTGTATATCCAGACATATTAAACTTTAGTTCTCTAAATGTGTATCCATTGTATTTATAAGTATTAAACCCTAAACTATCACTATTATTATATGGTATATAATCTCTAAAGTACCCATTAGGTGTAAAATATTTCACTTGATTGTCTTTATATATATATACCATATTTTTGGGGTCTAATAATTTAGGTACCACATATAAATTATTTCTATTTAACTGTATATTTACATATTCTAGCTCATCCTTTAAATGACTATCTACATTTTTATATGTCTGAGCTTTAAAGTATCCATATATACAAAGTGAAAATATAATTAAAAAACTGCTTACAACAGCTATATTAATTTTTATAAGATTCTTTTTAGTACTTACTAATACATCATTGTTTATCATCAAACATATACCCCACTCTTCTCTTAGTAAC
>NZ_JBOFKN010000214.1:0-9751 GCF_051657365.1 Paraclostridium sp. | reverse complement strand
ATTATTTTAGGCTTAGTTATAGGTTTTTCTATTGTGCTTTCTTTTTTGTCAAAAGTTTTATATTTTCCAACTAAGTTAGATCTTATTAAAGATTTTCTTATATATTCTTTAAGCTCTACATATATCTGTTGTTCATTTTCAAATTTTAGTTCAAGTTTTGTAGGATGTATATTAACATCTATTTTAGATGGTTCTATTTCTATATTCAAGAAACAAACTGCATGCTTGTTTATAGGTATAAGTGACTTATAACCTTCACTTATAGCATCTAAAATTATCTTACTTTTTACATACCTTTTATTAATATATATGTGTTGAAGATTTTTATTAGCTCTATATACATTATTATTTCCTATATATCCACTAATTTTAAAAAACTGACTCTCATGATTTATTTCTACTAGATTTTCAGTTATATCCTTACCATAAATGCTTCTTATAGTATTTATTAACTTTCCATCTCCAGGTGAATTTAGCATAGTTTTTTTATTGTTAATATATTTGATACTAATATTTGGATTACCAATTACTAATTTGTTTATTAAATCACTTATATTTATAGTTTCAGCATGTGTTGACTTTAAAAACTTCTGTCTAACAGGAGTATTAAAAAATAAATCCCTAACTATTATAGTTGTTCCATTGTTAGTTCCTACTGGCTCTTTAGATTTTATCTTTCCACCTTCTACTAAAATCTTAGTTCCTACTGCCTCTTCTTTTGCTTTTGTTACCATTTCTATTTTAGAAACAGATGCAATCGATGCTAATGCTTCTCCTCTAAATCCTAAAGAATATAAATCATACAAATCATCTATTTGATTAATTTTACTTGTTGCATGCCTTAAAAAACTTTTTTCAACTTCACTAGAATCTATACCACTACCATTATCAGTTATTCTAATGAATTTTTTTCCACCATCTTCTATTTCAACTATTACCTTTTTACTCCCAGCATCAACTGAGTTTTCTATAAGTTCTTTTACGACAGATGATGGTCTTTCAACAACCTCACCAGCTTGTAATTGATTTATCGTAACCTCATCTAATATATTAATTCTTGACATGTTTTCACCTCACTTTATATTTGAATTTTAAAGATTAAATAAGGACTATAGACATCTATAATCCTTATTATAATCTACTTAATATTTTTAGCTTTACTTTGTAGGTTATATAAAGCATTCATCGCATCTAATGGTGTCATATTTAAAATATCTAAATTTTTGATATCCTTAGCCAGCTCATTTTCATATACAGTTCCAAAAGATATCTGCGTAACTGCCACTTCATCTATATCATTAGATAATTTAAGTTCTTTGTTTTCTCTTTTTAATTTATTTATTTCACTTTTTAATTTTCCAATATTTAAATTGTACTCATCTTCATTTTTGTTTATATTATTTTTAAAATCCTCAAATTTCAATTTCAATGTGTCATATACTTCTTTGCTTATAACAGTTTCAGTATCTATATTATCAATATTTTTATTAACTTTGTTTACGTTCAAGTTAGATACTGTTAAATCTTGTTGTATATGATTTTTTTCTAAATCTTTTAATATTTCCTTAGATCTATTAATAACTACTTCCGGAAGTTTTGCTAGTTCTGCTACATATATACCATAACTTTTATCTGCTCCACCTTCTATTATTTTTCTTAAAAATACTATTCCGTCATTATTTTCTCTAACTGCAACTGAATAGTTTTTCACATCACTAAATTCATCTTCAAGCTCTACTAATTCATGATAATGTGTTGCAAATAATGTTTTACATTTTATATTTTTTTGAATATATTCAACAATAGACCAAGCTAAACTTATTCCATCATAAGTGCTAGTTCCACGTCCTATTTCATCAAGAATAACTAAACTTTTATCTGTTGCATTTTTAAGTATTTGAGATACTTCAGTCATCTCAACCATAAAAGTAGATTGCCCTTGTGATAAATCATCACTAGCTCCAACTCTTGTAAATATTCTATCTAATATAGGAATATTTGCATATTCTGCTGGTACAAAGGAACCAATGTGAGCCATTAATGCTATAACTGCAGTTTGTCTCATATAAGTAGATTTACCTGCCATATTAGGGCCTGTTATTATATTTATAATATTTTCACTTTTGTTTAAGTAAGTATCATTAGGAACAAAATTTTCTTCTCCTACAATACTTTCTACAACGGGATGTCGTCCATTTTTTATGTCTAATTTGTTATCTTCATTTATTTTAGGTTTTACATAATTATTTATATAAGCAACTGTAGCTAGCGAAACAAATACATCTATATTTGCTATAATTTTTGCTACAGACTGAATTCTATCTATGTTTTTGTATATATTGTTTCTTATATTTACAAATATATCATACTCTAAGCTTTTAATTTTATCTTCTGCATGTAATATTTTATCTTCTATTTCTTTTAACTCACTTGTTATATATCTTTCTGCATTGCTTAATGTTTGCTTCCTTACATAACTATCATCTATATTAGCATTGGCCAAATTAGCTTTAGTTATTTCTATATAATATCCAAATACTTTATTAAATCCTACTTTTAATGATTTAACCCCTGTTTTCTCTTTTTCTCTATTTTCTATTTCTTTTATCATAAAAGCACCATTTTTAGAAATATCTCTTAAAGAGTTCAATTCATCATTAAATTCTGACTTTATTATATTCCCATCTTTTATAGTTATAGACGGGTCTTCAATTATGGCACTTTCTATTAAAGAATATACATCGTTTAAATCATCCATATTATCTATATATTCTTTCAATATATTTGCATTAGATGAGTTTATAGTATTTTTTAATTTAGGTAACTTTTCTATAGAATTTTTTAAATGTATCATTTCCTTAGGAGTAACTTTTTCAAATGCAATTTTCCCACATATTCTCTCTATATCGTATACATTTTTTAATATATCTATTAAATCTTCTCTTAGCATAAAATCTTCTTTTAAATCTTCTATTACATTTAATCTTCTTTCAATTTTACTTTTATTTACTAAAGGTTCTTCAACATATTTTCTAAGCATTCTTCCACCCATAGCTGTAGATGTTTTATCTAAAACATGAAGTAGAGAACCTTTTTTAGCATTACCTCTTATTGTTGATGTTAACTCTAAATTGTTTCTAGTAAACATGTCTAATACCATGTATTCTTGTGAGTTATATATATTTATATTATTAATATTAGATGTTACTTGTTTTTGAGTATTATATATATAATTTAAGATTATACATAAACTTGAACTTATAAGACCCTGTTCGTCCATTTTTAATTTATCTAAGTATTTTCTATCAAAATATTGATTTAATATATTAAAATTCAAGTAACTTTCATCAAAGTTTTCATTTATATATATATTGCTTAAACTAGCTATATTTCTTATTTTATTTAAAGTATTTATATCATTAGCTATTATTTCAGTTGGATGAATTTTAGCTATTTCTTCTATTAGTTTATCTTCGCTTAAATAGGTTGAGTTAACCTCTCCAGTACTTATATCAGTATATGAAATACCTATTTTATCATTTTCAGTATATATGGCTAGCAAATAATTATTTTTTTTATTTTCAAGCAAGTTTCCTTCAAGTACTGTCCCAGGAGTTATAACTCTTACAACATCTCTTTTTACTATACCCTTAGATGCATTTACATCCTCTACTTGTTCACATATAGCTACCTTGTATCCATTTTCTACTAATTTCGATATATAATTTTGTGATGAATGAAATGGTATACCACACATAGGTGCTCTTTCATTCATACCACATTCTCTTCCTGTTAATGCTATTTCTAAAGTTTTTGAAGCTACTATAGCATCTTCAAAAAACATTTCATAAAAATCTCCAAGTCTAAAAAACATTATACAATCGCTATATCTATCTTTAACATCAAAGTATTGCCTCATCATAGGAGTTAATTTACTTTTATCTATATTCATACTCTCATCCTCCTCTACATTCTAAATATTATATCATATTTAGTTATTTAAATTTATATTCATACACATATCTTTTAAAATTTTATATTTAGTTTTACAATATATCACATTTTTAAAGTTATTGTCATATATTACATTATAATAAATTTTAATATAATTTATAAATTAACTTTAAATTTATTATAAAAATAATTTATAAGAGGGGTTTGTTATTTATGTGTTGTTGTAAAAAAGCAAGCAACAAATGGAGTATTAAAAAATCTAAAAAATCTCTTTGTAATTCAAAAAATACTAAGGGTAAAGTTAAGCATTTTAAAAATTGCGAACAATTAAAAGGAAAAGATCATCATGTTGAAAATAAAAACTACTATGATAATTACTATAAAAAATATAATCACTATTATGTAACTGATTGTAATTACATTACAGATCATTACTATGAGTATGATGTATATCATTACAACACTAAAACTTTCCATGATGAAAAGCATCATAATGAATGTATAGTTAAAGATGAATCTAGCCATAACCATAATAGTTGTGGAAATTGTAATATAGAACAAACTAATAATGAATGTAACTGTCACTGTAGTCAAAAGGAAAAAAATAACTTTGATTGCTAATTAGTTTCTTAAAAATTCTATTTCTCCTAGTTAGTTTTAAACTAGGAGAAATAATTTTAAACCCTCTTATATTAAAATAAAACAAATAGACCTATCCCATGAATAGGTCTATTTGTTTTATTTTTTATTTCCATTTATAAGCATAAAAAATGTTGTTGCATTTTTACTTGTACTAAACTCATCCGAATCTTTATACTTATCAATAAATTCATTAGTTATTCCTACAAAATCTATATCTCCATTTTCATATAAGTTAACGTCTGCTGAACCGTCCTTTACTATTTTAGTATTAACTGATTTTAACTTGACAGCCTCTTCATCCCAATAATTTTGATTTTTATCCATAATATAAACATCATCTAATTTCCATTTAGTTAATGTAAATGGTCCATTATATAAAGTTGACTCATTAGTTGTTCCATACTTATCTCCTTGTTCAATTATGAAAGATTCATTTTGCGGGAAAAATACTGGAAATGACATTAACCTATCAAAATAATTTACAGGTCTTACTAAATTAATTTCTAATGTATAATCATCTATAGCCTTAACACCTACATTTTTAGAGTCTGAAACTTTACCGATATTATAATCTTCAGCTCCAACTATATCATACATTATAAATCCATACTGTGATGCTGTAGATGGATTTAAAGTTCTCTTAAATCCATACTCAAAGTCTTTAGCCGTAACTTTATCTCCATTACTCCAAATTGCATCTTCCCTTAACTTAAATGTCCATGTTTTTTTATCCTCCGATGATTTCCATTCTTTAGCTATTCCATCTACTATATTTCCATTATTATCAACTCTTACTAATCCTTCCATAACATTATTAGCTACACTAAATGATAATGAATCTGTTGCTTTACTCATATCTAGAGAAGGTATATCTGAACTACTAGTTAAGTTTAATTCATCTCTTTCATCAACACTAGCCCATTTATATGCATATTTAGCACCATATGGTATTATAGTTATTCCATCAACATATGGCTTTTGTATATAAGCACTACTACTTTGGAATAACGGCATTATAAATGCATCTCCAAGCAATATTTTTTCTGCTTTAGCATACCTATCCCAACTTTCACCAATCGAAGTTGCATTTTTACCTTCTTCTATTAAATTATTATAGTCTGAACTTTCATATCCACTATTTTTACCAAATTTACCATTAGTTGTAAAAGTTTCTAAAAATGTTAAAGGATCTGGGTAATCTGCTACCCATGAACTATATACTAAATCATAATCCCCTTCGGACTCTAGCTGTTGTTTTTGTTTAAATGGAACTTGTTTCAATTCCACCTTTAACCCTTCTAAGTTATTTTGTAATTGATTTTGAAAAAATTCACCTATTCGTTTACTACTTTCAGCATCTGAAGTTAATACTTCAATAATTACAGTATCAAAATTCAAATCTGATTTTGCTTTATCCCAATGTATTTTAGCTTTTTCTAAATCAAATTCATATCCCATGTTTCCTGCAATAGTTCTATAATCTTCTCCTTTATCATTAATAGCTAACCCTTCTGCTGTATAATAATTTATAGGTATTGATCCATTATTTAATATAACATCTGTTATTTCTTTCTTATCTACTGCCATAGTAATAGCTAATCGTGCATCTTTATTTTTTAATAATTGACTTGAATCTATACTTTTTACAGAATCTTCATTTATACTACATCCTACTAATATAGATGTAGATATCAATGTAGTAAACGTTGCAATTGATACTTTGCTCTTAAAAGTCATGTTTAATCATCCCTCCATTTTATTATATTTTATTAATAAAGCTCTAGTTAGTTACATACTTTTAATCGTCATTTTCTTTTAATTTAATTGAATTTTTTTATAAAAAAAGAAAGTTCTTAAAAGTTATTATTTTCCCTTAAGTACTTTCTTTTTAATTTATATATTTATTTCTTATGATAAACTATTTTACCATCAATTATAGTGTATATAGTTTCTGTAAATACTTCCATAGGATTCCCTGTAAATATAGCTATATCTGCATCTTTACCAACCTCAATACTCCCTAATCTATCTGCTACTCCACAAATTCTAGCTGCATTTATAGTTATAGATTTTAATCCCTCTTCTATTCCTAATCCTTCTTTAGCTGCAAATCCTGCACAAATCGGTAAATATTGAATAGGTATTACTGGATGATCTGTAGTTATTGCAACTTCAACTTTATGTTTAGCTAATACTGATGCAGTCTTAAAAGTTCTATTTTTTAATTCAACCTTACTTCTATTAGTTAAGCTCGGACCTACTATAGCTTTAAACCCTGATTTTTTTATGTATTCAGGTATTAAATGACCTTCCGTACAATGATCTAGTGTCATATCTAAATTAAATTCTTTAGCTATTCTTATAGCAGTTAATATATCATCTGCTCTATGTGCATGTGCTTTTAGCGGTATTTTTTTATTTAAAACATCAATAAAACATTCTTGCTTTAAATCTATATCAAATAACTCTCCTTTTTTAAGAGCTTCTTCTTTTTTATTTTTATAATTTAAAGCATTGCATAATGTCTCTCTTAATATTGCCGCTGTTGCCATTCTTGTAGCCGGTGATGTTTGCTTATTAGAATATACTCTCTTTGGATTTTCTCCAAAAGCAACTTTCATAGCTGCTTCATGCTTAACCACCATATTATCAATACAATCTCCACTAGTTTTCATAAATAAAAATTTCCCACCACAAACATTAGCACTTCCTTGCCCTGTCATGACTGAAGTTATTCCACCTGCTATTGCATCTTTAAAAGCTTCATCTAGAGGATTTATAGCATCTATAGCTCTTAAATGTGCAGTTATAGGATTTGTAGCTTCATTTATATCATCACCTTCAAATCTTATTCCTTCTTCGCTTAAACCTATATGACAGTGGGATTCAATTATGCCAGGCATAACCCATCCACCTTTAGCATCTATTATATGCATTTCATCACTTTCTTGTATATCTTGACTTACTTTAATTATTTTATTGTCTTCTATTAGTACGCATCCTTTATCATAACTTTTATCTACCATAGTAATTATTTTCCCATTTTTTATTAAAATCATAAATTTCCTCCTAATTTTTTCCTTTAGTTTTATATACAATCACACTTTATTTCAAAAAAAGCTTTTGGATGTGAACATACAGGACATATAGCTAATGATTTTTTACCTTGATGTATATGCCCACAATTCATACATCTCCACTTTACTTCTTCTCCTTTTTTGAAAATACTATTTTCTTCTAAGTTTCTAACTAACTCTAGATATCTTTCCTCATGTTGTTTTTCAATCTTTCCAACAGACTTAAAAAGATAGGCTATATCGTCAAATCCTTCTTCTTGTGCTTCCTTGGCAAATCTATAATACATATCAGTCCACTCATAATTTTCTCCTTCAGCTGATTCCATTAAATTATTTAATGTAGGTTGGATGCCATTATGTAATAATTTAAACCATATTTTAGCATGCGCCATTTCATTATTTGCAGTTTCCTCAAAGTATTGAGCTATTTTGTTATATCCTTCTTTTTTAGCTTCAGATGCATAATAATTATATTTAGTTGTTGCTTGAGATTCTCCTGCAAATGCAGTTAATAAATTTTTTACAGTTTTGCTATCTTTTAAATCCATATTAATCCTCCTTAAGTATCAAATATTGCTTATTATCTTTAATATTAATTTTAATTTAATATTATTACTAAAAAAGAAATCATTTTCCTATTCCTGTGATATAATTTATTTAAAATTATAAAAAAGGGGTAGCATATATGAAAAATCCAATAGTTAATATTAAAATTAAAAATGGTAAAAATATAAAAATAGAATTATATCCAAATCAAGCACCTGAATCTGTGAAAAATTTCATTAGTCTTATAAATAAAAATTTTTATGATAATACAGCCTTTTGGAGAGTCGAACCTGGTAAGTTAATTCAAGGAGGTTGCCCTGAAAACAATGGTACTGGAGTTTTAGGATATAGTATTAAAAGTGAGTGTAAATCTAATGGGGTTAATAATAATATACAATTTACTAGAGGAACTATAGGTTACGGTAGATTTGAGCATAATACAGAAAGTTGTCACTTTTTTATAGTCACAAATGAAACGCCTCAACTTGATGGTGATTTTGCTTCTTTTGGAAGAGTTATAGATGGTATGGATGAAGTTGATAGAATAAGTAAAGTTAAAACTAATCTAGAAGTTTTTTTACATAGAGCTATAGATACTGTATATATAGAAAATGTGACAGTAGATACATTCGGTATTATTTACGATGAACCAAATAAACTTCCTGGTTTATCTAAAGAAGAAACTTTATATAAATGGAATTCTACTATGGAAGAAAGAAGAAAAACTGGATATAAAGTAGTTTAATATAAATAAAGAGCCTTAATCTAATTATAAGTTTAGATTAAGGCTCTTTATTTTATTTTTGTACATGTATGTCTTTGTTTTTATAAGCTCTATAACAATGTAAAAATTCTCTAGTATTAAATATGTATTTACCACTAATTTGTGTATAATATGCCCCTGTTGAATCATAAATTTCTTTTACCTTTTGAGTTAAGTTTTTATGATAATATCGAAGTTCTTTAAACTCTTTTTTCAATCTGTCTGCTGTCAACCAATTTCTATTAGATGTTATATCTGCAAGCCTTATATTCTCAAATGATATATCCTTCATCTGACCATAAACATATAATTCTGCCATTATTTCTTGTAAATTTTCATTAGTTAGGTCATGCTTAAGTTTTATATATCTTATAGCACCCATACCATCTCTTCCTTTTTCCTTTAAGTTTTCTTGCTTTATTAGAGCATTTAAAGGTTGTCTTTTTATATATACATAATTAATATCATCTAATATATATTCTCCTCTTACATACTTAGCTGGCTTATAAATAACAAGTATCGGTGTATACTCTCCACCTATTTCATCCAAATTATAATCTTCTATATTTTCCATATCTTCTACATTATATTCTTTAGAAATAGATCCATATCTTGATTTTTTAATTAAAGTATACAAACTAGAGTTTTGACTCTTTTTTATTATTTCCTCTAAATACAATTTATCTAATATATTATCTTCATTATATGAACTATTTATATAGTTTGTTTTTATTTCTTCTTTTAATAAGTTAACTTCTTCGATACTTAT
>NZ_JBOFKN010000213.1:0-1553 GCF_051657365.1 Paraclostridium sp. | reverse complement strand
TTTAGTTGGTCGGCAAGTCTAGTGTTTTTAGCTACCTTGGGGTTTCAGCTAACAAAAAACTCAACAGGGACATTTTGAAATGGGCATTCACTACGTGAATTTTACGCCCATTTCAAACCACTGCGCATGCAAGCATGCTACGTTATGCCCCTTAGTTAGAAGTTATATTCACGCGATGAACGGTACTTATGAACGAGAATGAATTAAAGGCAAAGTTAAAACTATGTGGCTGTATACCTGCTGATGTTCTTGATGAACTTGTTGAGCGAACATGTTTAGTCGCGACTTGGGTTATTGATTGGATATCTAATAAAGGAAAGTCTAACGTAAGTAATAAGCAGTTAGAGCTATGCATGACTCAAATAGAAGAGTACTCAAGCTCATTATATGAACTAAATGATGCAATAAGTGATTTAAGTAAGGTTAAAATAGGATTTGATAATCAGTCATTCTTTGAGAAGATCGGAAAATCTAGCATCTATGATTCAGTTTCGGTATCAGATGATGGTTGCTCTCTAGATAGTTTTGAAGTCTTTTTTACTAGAGTAAAAAACTTAAAGAACCAGACTATAAAACGTAGAGATGCAGCTCTGCGCACAGTAGGCATTACTTTCTATAGCGCAGGTAGAATGAAAGACGAAGTTAGCTATCGTAGTGCACAACATTTTAACAATAAACCAACGTTTAGTGTCTGTAATCTACTTTCCGCTATTGAGTCGGTGGCGAAAAAATATAAAGAAAAACAGTCACGAGATGAAGTTCTACAATTACTTAAATTTGCCTGGGTTAGTGTATTGTCATGCAAACACGATAATCTGTGCAGAATAACATTATCGGATAGTCATCCATTTTTTCACTATGTAGCAGCAGTTCTAGATGAAGAGCCGATCAATATACGAAAATCATACACTGCAATGAAAGTCAAGTAAGTCATGGTGTTTTTTCGGTGTTAAATTAGCCGTTTTATCGTACTGAACATGAAAATGTTTATTGGGCATTATGCATCCATTGACCTGATGGAGATGTGTATGTCTAGAAAAGCAATATTTTGGATTTATATTGGTATTGAAATCGGTATGAAGTTTGCTAACTGGTGTAACGTAAATGGGCTTACTATTCCTTCATTGTGAATGTGTAATTAATATAACAAAAAGTTAATCAGGGACATTTTGAAATGGGCATTCGCTGCGCGAATTTTGTACCCATTTCAAACCGCTGCGCATGCAAGCATGCTACGCTATGCCCCGGTAACTAAATGTTAGCCAGAAATGCAATATCCAGCTTCTTTTATTTTATATTATTGAGCTTAGCTATAAAATTTTTACGTGAATTAAATAGGTGATTGTTGGAGTTCATATATCCTTTTTCTTCTAATTCTAGCCAAAGTGAAAGGGCTGATATCAATCCGAAATTGCCTTGTTCAGGATCAATGCCATCAAGGTATGTATCAGGGCATGATGTAAGGTCTACTGCATGCCATCTAATGCCATTGATATTGTCAATGCCAGCACTTCCAAAATCTAATAATTTTTCTCCTGTGGCAATCTTATCAA
>NZ_JBOFKN010000212.1:0-61459 GCF_051657365.1 Paraclostridium sp. | reverse complement strand
TATACATTACAAACACAATGACAGGGGATAATATATTTGTGACAAAAGAAAAAGATATAAATAAAATTATCCACTTTATATTATCAGAAGAAGTTGAAATAAAGAAACTTGAAGACTTAGAAAAAGTAGAAAAATACATACTAAACAAAATAAGTTAATAAAAAAGGTTTTGAAAATAAAGCGAATGTTTGGTAGAATAAAGAAGTAAGTGTTCGAATAATAAAATAGAGGTGAGTTAATATGAAAACTGTTGCTATAGTAGGATCTCAATGGGGAGACGAAGGTAAAGGTAAAGTTATAGACTATTTAGCTACACAAGCTGATGTAGTAGTAAGAGGACAAGGTGGAAATAATGCAGGACATACATTAGTTGTTGATGGAAAGAAATATGCATTACACCTAATACCATCAGGAGTTTTAAATCCAGAAACTATAAACGTAATAGGTAACGGAATAGTATTTGATCCAAAAGGATTTTTAGACGAATTAGCTAAACTTAATTCAGATAACATAGATACTAAAAATATAAAAGTAAGTGATAGAGCGCATGTTATATTCCCATATCATAAAGAATTAGATGCTTTAGCTGAAGAAGCTAGAGGGGATAATAAAATAGGTACTACTAAAAAAGGTATAGGACCTTGTTATATGGATAAAACAGAGAGATCTGGAATAAGAATATGTGATTTAATGGATAAAGATATATTTGCTAAAAAATTAAAAGCTCAAATAAATGATAAAAACAAATTAGTTAAAAATATATATGGAGCTGAAGAATTTGACTTCGATGCTATATATAATGAATACTTAGGATATGCAGAGCAAATAAGACCTTTCGTAGATGATACATCAGTTATAGTATATGATGCTATAAAAGCTGGAAAGAAAGTTCTATTTGAAGGAGCTCAAGGTACATTACTAGATTTAGATTTAGGTACGTACCCATACGTAACATCATCTCATCCAACATCAGGAGGTTTCTCTATAGGAGCAGGTGTTGGGCCAAATATGATAAAAGATGTTGTAGGTATAGTTAAATCATATACAACTAGAGTTGGAGAAGGACCATTTGTTACAGAGTTAAACGATGAAACAGGTGATAAAATAAGAACTCAAGGAAGAGAATTCGGAACAACTACTGGTAGAGCTAGAAGATGTGGATGGTTCGATGCTGTAATAGTTAGATATGCAGCTAGAGTAAATGGGTTAACTAGTATATCTTTAATGTTATTAGACGTTTTAAGTGGGTTTGATACAATTAAGATATGTACAGCTTACAAAATGGGAGATAAAGTATTAAGAGAATTCCCAGCATCATTAGAAGATTTAGCTAAATGCGAACCTATATATGAAGAGTTAGAAGGTTGGTCTGATGATTTAACAAAGATGGAAAATTACGAAGAACTTCCTGAAAATGCTAAAAAGTATATAGCTAAGATAGAAGAATTAGTTGGAGTTAGTGTTGATATGGTTTCAGTTGGACCAAACAGAGCTCAAACTATAATAAGAAAAAATATATTTTAATTTTATAATAGATAAAATCAAAAGTAGTTAATGAATTCATTAACTACTTTTTTTATTATATTAACTTATTAATATTTAATTTATTTAAAATATCCTTTTTGACTTTAAATCTTATAGTTTTTAAAGGATCTACAACTTGGCAAATTTCAATATCGCTAGTTAAGCTCAGAAGCATAACTAAATCATTTTTAGATAGGTTGGATTTAGTAAGTAAAATATCAAACATATTTTCAATAGCAATTTGATAAGCCTCATCTAATGTTTCAGCAGAAGCTATAGTATAATAAGCATCATCAGTTTCAACAATTGGATTGTTTAATTTAAAGTTATCAATTACTTCTACATGAACATTTACTAAAGCTCCAATTTCAGCACCACTTACTCCGATTTCACCATCGCCCATAACGGCGTGTATATCACCAATTGAAAGCAAAGCTCCCTCAATAAATATTGGAAGGTAAACACTAGATCCTTCAGCTATTATTTTGCAGTCCATATTTCCACCGTGGCTACCAGGAGTTCCACAATTTATACTTTCATTAGCTGGAGCAACACCTATAACACCAATCATTTTATTTAAAGGAAGTTCCAAATTTTTAAATAAAGCTTTATTATTTTCTATTTTTAAAATATTATGAGTCATAGTATCTAATCTATGGCCAAGAGCACCTACATCAGGACCTGCCATTGCAACTGCATCTCCTTGCAATTCAATAGATTGTATAGTAACTTTTAACGTTTGATTAGGCATTGCATTTTCTATATATAAAGGTCCCGTAGCTGGGTTTACTTTATCGAAATCTATTCTATCTAAATTATCAGTACTACATTTTACTTGATCGCACAAGCAATCATAAGTTTCAAATACTATATTACTTCCTGACTTTACTTTAATTACTGGTTTATTTAAATTTGAAAATGTAAATGTATGATTTTCTTTTTTTATAAAGTTCATAAATTTACCCCCTTTATTTAGTATATATATATTATATTACAAAAAATTTTATAAAAAAAATGAAAAAAGAAAATAAAAATAAAAATGAAATTTTGAATATTTTTATAAAAAATACATAAAATAATACGATAATTATAGGATTAAACCATTGAAAAATAGGGTATTTGAATAATTTAGTTAAAAAAATAAAAAAAAATCACAAAAAGTGTTGACGAAAGTTAACAAAGCTAATATAATAATATTTGTTGGTAAGGCGAACGAAAAAAGTCGAAACAACATCTCAGCCAAATATGATCCATTAGCTCAGTCGGTAGAGCACCTGACTTTTAATCAGGGTGTCCCGCGTTCGAGTCGCGGATGGATCACCATTTTAGGCCCATTGGTCAAGCGGTCAAGACACCGCCCTTTCACGGCGGTAACAGGGGTTCGATTCCCCTATGGGTCACCAATAGTTGTGGGACTATAGCTCAGCTGGGAGAGCACCTGCCTTACAAGCAGGGGGTCACAGGTTCGAGCCCTGTTAGTCCCACCATATATATGCGGCCTGGTAGTTCAGTTGGTTAGAATGCCAGCCTGTCACGCTGGAGGTCGAGGGTTCGAGTCCCTTCCAGGTCGCCAAAACACACATTGCTAGTGTGGCTCAACGGTAGAGCAGCTGACTTGTAATCAGCAGGTTGTAGGTTCGATTCCTATCACTAGCTCCATAAAAAGATGATCCATTAGCTCAGTCGGTAGAGCACCTGACTTTTAATCAGGGTGTCCCGCGTTCGAGTCGCGGATGGATCACCATTTTTTTTTGCAATAAATTAGGCCCATTGGTCAAGCGGTCAAGACACCGCCCTTTCACGGCGGTAACAGGGGTTCGATTCCCCTATGGGTCACCAGTTTTGGGATTATAGCTCAGCTGGGAGAGCACCTGCCTTACAAGCAGGGGGTCACAGGTTCGAGCCCTGTTAATCCCACCAGTTAAAAACTCTTGGATATTATCCAGGAGTTTTTTTGTGTTTAAAATAGTATTTCTTAAGGTTTATGGAAAAATTAGGTATAATAGTTATGTAAGAATATAAAAAAGATATATAGATACAGGGGATAATATGATAGAAATAATTTTATGTGAAGATCAAATACAACATCAGAAAACGATAGAAAAGTTTCTCAAACAAATGTTAGAAGAAAATAGTATTGAGTATAATTTAAAAATATATAAAAGTGGGGAAGAATTATTAAATAATTATCCTATAAATAGGGATATATTTATATTAGATATCCAAATGCAAAAAATAAATGGAATGGATGTTGCTAGAAAAATAAGAGAAATAGATAAAAATAACCCAGAAATAATTTTTACAACATCACTTATTGAATATATACAAGAAGGGTATGAAGTTAGGGCTTATAGGTATTTATTAAAGCCTATAAAATATGAAGAGTTAAAAAAACATATTTTAAGTTGTATAAATGAGATTGTAAATAAAAAAAACAAGTTTATATTAGTTGAAAATAAGAGTGAAACTTATAAAATAGACATATCAGATATAACATATATTGAAATACAAAGACAAGATATGAGCATACATACAGAAAATAAAATTTATGAAACAAAAATGACTATGGATAAAATAGAAGGAGAATTAGAAAATCATAATTTTTATAGGTGTCATAAAAGTTTTTTAGTAAATATAGATTATGTAGAAAATATAAAACAATATGTAGCTATACTTGAAAATAAAGAAGAAGTGTTGATAAGCAGACATAGATTTAAAGATTTTAAAAGTAGATTTTTAAGCTCATTAGGAGAAAAACTATGTTAGAATTTGATTTTATATCAAGGGTAACTATAGGTATAACTACATTTATTGAATATTTTATTTTTATAAAAATTTTAGATTCTATAGAAGAAAGAAGATATAAAAAAAGATATCTGGATATTATGTTTTTATTAATTGCAATTTTAGACTCCTCAATTATATTTAGCAGAGCAAGTGATTATTATGGTTTTATTAGTAATTTAAAATTCATATCGTTTATTTTATTTACAAAGTTAAATTATAAAATGAGTAATTTTAAAATTATATCATCTTATTTTATTTATACTATATCATATTATATTATTGAGCAGATAGTATTAACAATAGTGTCAATTTTTGTAACAGGACACTCTTTGTATGGAAATCACATATCAGAAAAAGATGCAGATATTATATTTACTGTGAATGATTTAATAATGATTTTTATAAATATAAATTATATTAATATAATAAAATTAATCAAAAATACTGATAAAGAAAAAGTAAGTATAATTGTCATTATAGGATGTATATTAAGTAATTTTATTATAGCAGTTATGAACAGTTTACCTTATGTTTCGAATATGAGAATTTTTATATCAGCTTATGATAATCTTATGATATTTAATTCTAATATAACTCCTAAATTGTCTTTTATGAGTAGTATTTTGCTTACAATGGTAGTTTTTAAAGCCATCAAAGCTATAAAAGATAAGAATGAAGAAAATTTATTAAAAGAAAAAATAGATATGCAATATAAATATTATTTAAATTTACAAGAAACTCAAAATAAAGTAAAAAGGCTTTATCACGATATGAGTAATCACATGATGTGTATAAAAACTATGAGTTCAGAACAAGAAGATTTAAATAAATACATAGATGGAATTAGTAAAGATTTAAATGAATTTGAAGAAATATATGATACAGGAAATATGATACTAGACATTATATTAAATGAGAAACAAGCCAAATGTAATGAAAATAATATAAACTTATGCTGTGATATCAATTTTTCAAAATGTAGTTTTATCGAAATGACAGATGTATGTAGTATATTTTCCAATATACTAGATAATGCCATAGAAGCGTGTAATAAAATAAGCAATGGTGAAAAATATATAAAAATAAGAGGAACAGTAGTAAAATCATACTATGTTATACGATGTGAAAACTCCAAAATAAACAAAGTAAAAATGAGAAACAATAAAATAATAACTAGTAAAAAAGATAAATTCATTCATGGAATAGGTTTGAAAAGTGTTAAATCATCATTAAAAAAATATGATGGAGAGTTAGAAGTAAATGATTTTGAAAATGAGTTTTTGGTACAAATTTATATACCAATAAATTAAAACATGACAGTTGGGGATGAAAAAGTACCAGTTGTACTATAAATATTGAAGCAAAAATAGTAAGGTGTTATCTTTTAAACATAAAAGATAACACCTTTTTATATTTAAGAAAAACTGTCTAATATTCGTAGATAAGTAATACAACATATAGTTATCATCAAAATATTAAAATGAGTGTTGCAAAGGGGGCAGGTATATTTTGAAAATTAGTTTTAAGTTAGCGATTGCTTATATGAAGGAGCAAAAAGGAAGAACTATAGCACTAATAACAAGTATAGCACTAGCGGTAATATTAGTTTTTGCATTAAATGTTATACCAGAAACGAAAAATAAATTTGAAATTGAACAAGCATATAAAAACTTTAGTGACTATCATATTGAATACAGTGATTTAGAAAATGATATAGTTGGTAAGTTAAAAAAAGATAAAGAAGTAACTGAAATTAATGATGTATTGGACCTAGGGAAAATTGTAGGAAAAAATGGAACATCACTACAATTAAATTCGTATAGTAAAGATTTTTTAGACTCTTATGGATATGAATTAATAAAAGGTAATGAACCCAAAAATACAAATGAAATAGTGCTAGAAGAAAAAGCATTGAAAGAAATGAATTTAAGTGATGATTTAAATCAAGAAATTAATTTTAAAATTGTAGAATACTATGTAGATAAAAATAATGAGAATCAAATATTTAGTAAGGATAAAAAATTTAAATTAGTTGGTATAGTTAAAAAGCCAGATGAATTTTATAAGAAATCAAGAGGATTTACTGAAGAAAATGAAGACCATGGAGTAAAGGCTTTTACAAAAGATAATTCAAATGAAGATATTTTGCCAAATAAATTGGTTACTCATAATGGTACCTTAAATTTAAATACATCAGAACCTAACTTTGGGAAAGCTTATGAAATGATAAATAAGTATGGGTTAGATGATTTTAGATTTAGAGTAAATGTGGGATTGACAGATGCATTAAACGATTATAAAGAGTCAAAGACAACATTATATACAATAAGACAAAAAGTATACCCTATGATAGCAGCGACACTAGTTATATGCAATATATTTGGTATTGTTCTTATAGATATGACAAAACAAATAGGAATATTAAGATCAATAGGTTTACCAAAAAATAAAGTAAGGTTTATGATAATAATTGAAAGTTTTATCGTTTCAATACTAGGGATTTTACTGGGATTTTTATTAGGAATAATAGCATCCTATGCAGGATTTTTTATTATTTATGGAAAATTTGCTAATTTGTATATAAGCACAGCTAGCATATTAGAGCCTATGATAATGGCTAGTATAGCTGTAATTATATCTAGTATAGTGCCCATATACAAAATTGGGAAAATATCTCCAGTAGAAGCAATTAGAAACAGTGACAAAGTTAACAAAAGACAAAAAAATAGATTTTATTATAGATTAATAAGAAAACTATTTGGATTTACAGGAGAGATGGCTTATAAAAACTTATGGAGAAATAAAGTGAGAACTATATTATGCATATTATCTGTAAGTTTAGGCGGTATGCTTTTTATAGATAATATAGCTACGGGAAAGACTATGGATAATAATTTAGATAGTAGTAGCATGCCTATTATGATGATGGGTAATAGTGATATAAAGTTATCTCATAATCCTAATAATACAAATTTAAACTTTACTAAATACAGTGAAGATGAAATAGAAAAAATTTCGAAAATAAAAGAAGTAAAAAATGTAAATCCAATTATAGAGTTAAATGGATATTTTTTAACAAATTCCAAGGATTTAACCTCAAAATATAAAAAATCAAATGGAATAACTGATGAAAATAAAAAGTTAGAAGAATCTTTAGAAGTTGAAGGCCACAATAATGATAGTTTAAAAAACTTAGAAAAGTATATTGAGGAAGGAAAAAATATAAATAATAAAAGCAAAGGGGAATACCCAAAAGCTTTAGTAACAAATTATTTTTATTCTGATGCATCTCCACATACAAAGTTACTTAACAATATGAAAGTAGGAGATTTGATAGATATAAAAATACCTGTTATAAAAAACAATAAACTAGAGTATAAAAATGAAAAAGTAGAGGTTGCTGGAATTTTAAATGGACGATATGTTCTAGAAGAAGGTGGTCTTTCTAATGGAATGAAAGTTATATTAAAGGAAGATGATTTTAAAAATATAAGTGGAATGAACAATTATAATAGAGTTAATATACAAATTGAAAAAGGTAGCGATGAAAAAGTTGCAAATGAAATAGAAAATATCATAAAAAATAATTCATTTTCAAATATTGAAAGTAAGCATAATTATAAAAATTACTATATTAAACAAACTGAAGCACACACTAAAGAAACATTGGTAATAGTAGCTTTGATACTTTTAATATCTTCTATAAACATATTGTGCATAATAAAAGCTAATATAATGACTAGAATGAAAGAACTTTCAACATTAAGAGCTATAGGAATGAGTACTAAAAAGCTCAAAAATATGATTATAAAAGAAAACTTAATGTATGCTGTATTTGGATCTATAATAGCTAGTGCATTTGCAACATATAGTATTTATGATTTTGTAAAACTTACAAATGAAATGCACAAACAAGGATTAGGAACAGGCGAAGCTACGAAGTTTAAGTTACCAATATTTGAGAGCATGGAGTTCTTTATAGCATCTATAATAATATGTTTAATAGGAGTGTTTTTATGTAAAAAGAAAATAGAAAAAATGAGCATAGTAGAAGGATTGAATACAAATGAATAAAGGTGGAGATTGTATGGAGAATGTATTAGATATAATAAATTTAAATAAAATTTATGGCAAGGGTGAAAATAAAGTACAAGCATTAAAAGATATAAATTTATCTATAGAAAAAGGCAAATTTACAGCGATAATAGGGCCTAGTGGAAGTGGTAAAAGTACACTTTTAAACTGTATAGCAGGATTAGATAATATATCATCAGGAAAAGTTCTTTTAAATGCAAAAGATATTTCGACTTTGAATGATAACAGTCTATCGAAATTAAGAAGTGAGGAGTTTGGGTTTATATTTCAAAGTTTTAACTTAATACCAGTTATAAATATATATGAAAATATAATACTTCCAATATCAATAGATGATAAAAAAGTAGATAAAGAATACATAGATAACATAATTGATAAGTTAGGACTTAAAGATAAAATTAATAAATTCCCAAATGAATTGAGTGGAGGGCAACAACAAAGGGTTGCAATTGCAAGAGCTTTAGCTAACAAACCTAAAATAATATTTGCAGATGAGCCAACAGGAAATCTAGATAGTAAAACAACAGAGGAAGTTATGGATTTATTAGAATGTTGCATAAAAGACTTTGGACAAACATTAGTTATGATAACTCATGATAATGAAATAGCGAAAAAAGCAGATGTATGTATTAAAATTCAAGATGGAGAAGTTATAGAAAAATAATACAAATGAAATAAAAAAATGGCTAAGATAGAAAATACTTAGATTTTCTACTTAGCCATTTTTTGTTCCCATCTTAAATCATTACCTATAAACTTAACCATTCTAAATCTATCAAATATTCTAGAAAATATCCTTTGAGTATAAATATCACCAAGTTGCATAGGTGATAAATTAGTAGAAATAATAGTTTTCTTTCCTGATAATAGTCTAGTATTTAAAATATTGAATAATTCACTATTAGTAAATGAGTTAGTTAACTCAGTTCCTAAGTCGTCTATTATTAATAAATCACAATTAAACAAATTAGCATAATTATCTTTAGTTATATGTTCATCTGTATTTTTAAACTTATAATCTTCGATAATCTCAAACATTTTAAATGCAGTTTGATAAATTACTAGATAACCTCTATCTAAAAGTTCTCTTGCAACACAGTTAGACATAAAACTTTTACCAAGCCCTGTATCACCATAGAAAAGCATATTTTCATCATTATCTTTGTCAAAGTTTATAACAAAACCTTCGCATATAGATAATATTTCTAATATATTTTCTTGAGGAGATACACCTGAAGAATCTTCTCTTTTAGTGGAAAAAATAGATCCATCAAATGTTGAAAAGTTTTGGTTATGAAGAACTCTAGATAAATTAGACATATTATAAGCTTCATTTACTATTTTTTGTTTTAAACAGTTGCATTTGTGACCATTTGATAAGAATCCTGTATCTTTACAAATAGAACATTCATGCTTAAGATTTAAAAAGCCTTGAGGAACTTTATTATCTAAAAGAAGAAGCTCCTTCTTTTGTTTTAATTCGTTCATTCTTATTTTAGTTTCATTTAAAATAGAATCCTTATCCTTAGGATTTAGAAGCACTAATTTAGCTAATTTTAAACCTATTGTACCTATTTCATCATCTATTGCTTTAATTTCAGGTATTCTAGAGTAAACTTTCTTTTTTCTTTCTTGTAACTCACGCTCCGATTTTTCTCTTGTTCTTTCATAAGAAGTAAGTATTTCTCTTAATGTTGATTCTTTCATACAATCACCTACCTAAAATATGTTATCTAAATTTACCCTTTTGACTTTCTTGAAGCATTTTTTCCAACTCATCTGGACTATACTTATTAAAAGTCTGATTTATATTATGGAATCTAGTTTTAACTTGCTTAACATTATTTTTATTTGCATTTGAATTAGCTTTCTTAACTTCGGCTTTATGCTTAAACTCTTCTTCAGATAAACTTAAATCTTCTAATGTTTTAATATTTTTCTCATTCCAACTCTTAACAATACCATTAATATAAGATATTGAAGGGTTAGAAATATTTTTAGATTTAGAACAAGCTTCTAAGATAAGTTCTATATCAAATTTATATTTATCAAACCAAGTATCCATAAGATCTTTTTCTGATCTTGTAGGTTGTCTAGAGAATCCAAGTTCATTAAATACTGTTTTATACATCATGAATCTTTTACTTCTTTCAACAAAACTATTTTCAACTTCTTCAGGTGTATAAATACTAGCATCATACCAATTTCTAATAACACCTTCTATATAACTTACAGGTTTTGAAGTTCCTGTTTTATCCTTAACATGTTCATAAGCACATAAAATCATGTCTGTGCTCATATTATATTTATCCATCATATCTAAAATTGAAATTTTTTCACCAGGTTGAAGGTGTCTTCCAACAACTTGATTTATAGAATTAAACATTTTTCTAATTTGAGGATTTTCACCTGCTGAAACAATACTATTGACATCTGATTTTATAGAATGATTTGTATTTAATAGGTTGTCCATATATATCTTTTTCAAATCTAAAAATTCTATGGAAAAACTAAAATCATCATTACCATCATTTTTATGTTTTTTTATTAATTTTTTCTCTTCCCAGAACTCCCAAGCTGACAATACATCAGATAACGGTATATTTAAATTCATTGCAATAGAACTATTATTAAACTTAGGGTTAGAAGTCGCATCGCAAGCATATCTATAGCCTAACAAATAAACTTGTACGTATAATCCATTAGCCATAGGCATAAATATATCTATAAATATGTTGTCGATAGTAGTTTGACCTAAATCTATTTCGTTGACTTCTTTAAAAAACATTTCATCACCTCAAATTGATTATATCATAAAATCTATTACAAATTATGATGTAGAGAATTAAAAAAAATATTCATAAAATACAAATGGGGAGGAATTTAATTGATTATTGATTTTAGAAAAAAGGCTCGAAAAAAAACATCATTTTTTATAGTTGCTGTATTATTGTTATGTAGTCTAGTTTATTTTAATAAAGAATCTGATAAGCCAGTTTCAGATATAAAAAATAAAGATATAAATACATATACAATGGATGTTATATTTGAAGATGAAGTAAAAAGATTAATATGTAATCAGAATATAAAATACGTAAATAAAAGCAAAACACAATTAAGAAGTATATATTTTCATATATACCCAAATGCTTTTTCAAAACAAGAATATGCACCATTTGAAAAAACTCAGATGAAACAAGCATATCCTAATGGTTTTAATGAAGGGTATATAAACATTCAAAATATATTAATTAAAGATGAAAAAGTAAAATACAATATTGAGGGTGAAAAAGAAGATATACTAGAAGTAAAACTTAATACTCCATTAAAACCAAATGAAGAAGTTTCAATAGATATGAAGTTTAATATAAAGTTACCAAACTCATCTGGAAGATTTGGATATGGAGATGATACAATAAATATTACTAACTGGTTCCCGATATCGTGCGTATATGATGATAGAGGATGGAATTCTAAGAGTTATGAAAGTATAGGAGATCCATTTTATAGTGATATAAATAATTTTAAAGTTACACTATTGGCTCCATCTAAATATAAAATAGGAAGTACTGGTAAAGTTAGTGAATTAAAGACTGATAAGAAAAAAACTATGCACACAATAGAAGCTAATAATGTTAGGGATTTTGCGCTTATTTTAAGTGATAAATTTTATGTGAAAAAAGACTACACAAGGGATATAGAAATTTCAACTTATAATTTAAATAATAAATACTCAGAAATCAGCACAAAAATCGCTAAAGATTCAATAGAAATATTTAGCGATATGTTTGGAGCTTATCCTTATAGTACATATTCAGTTATAGCAAGTGATTTTTATATAGGGGGTATGGAATACCCTAATATATCAATGATAGACAAAAATTTATATTCTAATAAAAATAAATTTTTATTAGAATATGTCATAGCTCATGAAACGGCTCACCAATGGTGGTATGGTGCAGTTGGGAATGATGAGTTAAGTGAACCGTGGATAGATGAAGCACTAACTGAATATTCAACTATACTTTATTTTGAAAAAAAATATGGAAAAGATACATCAGAAAGGATAATGGATACAATGGATGTTCAAACAAAATCTTATTCTAGCAAAGATATATTTAAAGCTACAAATCAATATAAAAACTCAACAGAATATAGTTTGAATGTTTATGCTAAAGGTGCTGTTATGTTTCATAAGATAAGAGGAGAAGTAGGAGATAAGTTATTTTTTGACGTTTTAAAGGAATATTATGAAACGTATAAGTTTAAAAATGTAAATGGAGCACAATTCGTTGAATTATGGAAAAATAATGGAGTAGATATAGATAAAATAATAGGTAAATATAAGTAAATTTGAAATAGAGTCTTAAAAAATAATTTAAGGCTCTCTTTTTTTGGTATAATATAATTTATGATTATTAAAGAAAGAGGTGACCGCATGCTAGAATACAGTTCTATAGGAAGTGGAAGTAGCGGAAATTGTCATTATATTGGATGTAAAAACACTAAGGTTCTAGTAGATGCAGGCCTTAGCGGTAAAAGGATAACAAATAATTTAAAAGATTTAGATATAGATGCAAAGACGATAAAGGCAATATTTATAACTCATGAACATTCAGACCATATAAAAGGAGCGGGGATTTTATCTAGAAAATTAGATATACCTATATTTGCTAATGTAAAAACTTGGTGTGCGATGAAAGATAAAATAGGGGATATAAAAGATAAAAATATGAAGGTTTTTGAAAATGATAAAACTTATGCTTTAGATGATTTAATAGTAAGACCATTTTCAACATCTCATGACTCTGCAGATTCTGTAGGTTATAACTTTTACAATGATAAGCAAGAAAAAATTTCTATTGCGACAGATATAGGGTGTATAACTGAAAATTTAAAGAAACATCTTTTTAAATCAAAGTTAGTAGTTTTAGAATCTAATTTTGACCCAAATATGTTAATGATGGGTTCATATCCATATGCTTTAAAGAAGAGAGTTATGTCAGAGACTGGACATTTATCAAATGAAGAAGCTGCTAAGTTTTGCGTAGAATTAGTTAATCAAGGTACGGAATCTATATTGTTAGCACATTTAAGTAAAGAAAATAATTTTCCTGAGTTAGCATATGAAACATCTAAGGGAATATTACTTCAAAACAATATGATAGTTGGACAGGATCTTAAGTTAGATGTTCTTTTAAGAGAAGATGCATCAGATATATATAGATTATAAGGATTGGAGAGGTTTATGAATATAACTGTAATAAGTGTTGGAAAACTTAAAGAAAAGTATTTAAAATTAGGAATAGAAGAGTTTAGTAAGCGATTATCAAAGTATTGTAAATTAGATATGATAGAGCTAGATGATGAGAAGTGTCCTGAAAATTTGAGTGAAAAGGATATGGAGATTGTAAAAAATAAAGAAGGTCAAAAGATTCTATCAAAGATAAAAAACAATAGTTATGTTATAGCTTTAGCTATAGATGGAAAGAACTTGTCATCTGAGGAGCTAGCAGACACTATAAGTAAGTTGGCAGTAAGAGGTAATAGTCATATAACATTTGTTATAGGAGGATCTTTAGGACTAGCAGATGACGTTTTAAAAAGAGCTGACTATAAGTTATCTTTTTCTAAGATGACATTTCCACATCAAATGATGAAACTGATACTTTTAGAGCAAGTTTATAGAGCTTTTAGAATAAATAATAATGAACCGTATCACAAGTAAGGAAGCATGGTGTATTATTAATCAATATGAGTTTTAAATTTATATTCAGGAAGAGGATCTATAATGAAGAAACCAATTTATAGAACGTGGATAAGGGTAAATAAAATAATTACTTTTTTTGCAATTTCTATTTTATTAATATTAATATTATTCATGCCAATTAATTTATATTTACGTATTATTGCTAGTCTTTTACTATTACCATTTTTATATATTTTATTTATAATATCATATTCTTACTACCAATTTTCTGATAAAGGTGGAAATTTTCAATCTAAAATACACAATTTGATTATAAAGAATATTAGTTATAAAGAAAATGTAAAAATATTAGATATAGGTGTAGGCAGTGCTTCACTTATAACTAAGCTAGCAAAATCATTTATTAAATCATATCTTGTAGGAATTGATTATTGGGGAGATGATTGGGAATATTCAAAACAAATTTGTGAAAGTAATGCTGAATATGAAGGTGTATTAGATAGAATTAATTTTATAAAAGCAAGTGCATCTAATTTACCATTCAATGAAAATGAATTTGATATAGTAGTAAGTTGCTTAACTTTTCATGAAGTAAAAGATGAGACTGATAAAATAAAAGTGTTGAAAGAAGCTTTAAGAGTTCTTAATAGAAATGGAGAGTTTGTATTCTTAGATTTATTTCTTGATGAAAAAATATTTGGAAAGAATGAGGATTTTTTTAATACTATTAATTCACTTGAAATTTCAGAGGTTAAAGTTGAAAAGCTTCAGAATGTAATTAAGTTACCATCTATATTATTGCATAAAAAGGTATTAGGAAATGCTGTGATTATTTGTGGTAAGAAAAATTAATTAAAATAAAAGTGAGCTCTGTAGAGTAAAATAAGGAGAAGAAGGATTATAACTTGATTATAAACATTCTTCTCCTTATTTTATTTAGTTATATATTTAAATATTAGATAAGGAAATTATATTAGTAATATTGTAGTTTGAAAAATTATCAAATGATAATTTTCATAATCAAAAATTCAAGTTGATCCTACCATTAGGATGGAGTTTATAATAAATTTACGGAGGATACAAATGAACAATCAAATTTTAATAGGTGATTTTGTTAAATTAACAAGAAGTATATTAAAAACTATTTTATATTACCCTAAAATTAGGCTATTATTTATTCTAAAGTACATAAATTATAAAGATAATTAGATTGACTATTGATGGTCTAGGGTATTAGAATAATCCTATAATAAAAGAAAGGATTAAAATATGAAAAAAATATTTAAATTATTTAGTTTATCAATTTGTATTGTAGCAATGGGTTTATTTTTTGTAGGGTGTAGCAAAGGTCCTTCTCAAGAAATAAGTTTTCTTAATTACGGAGAAAATATAGACCAAGAAACTATAAAAGAATTCGAGGGAAAATATGGTATAAAAGTTAATGTTGAAACTTTTGATGATATGGAAACAATGTATCAAAAAATTAGTAAAGGCGGAGTAAAATATGATGTTATTTTAGTATCGGATGCCTTAATGCCAAGAATGATTAAGCAAAATCTTATTCAAGAGCTAAACAAAGATAATATACCTAATATATCTCAAATGGATAAAGATTACTTAAATCTTCAAATTGATCCAGGTAACAAGTATTCAGTTCCATATATGTTTGGAACAGTCGGACTTATTTATAATAAAGACGTAGTAAAAGAAAAGGTAGATAGTTGGGATATATTATGGAATGAAAAATATAAAGACAAAATTTTTATGTTTGATACTTATAGAGATACGATAGGAGCAGCTTTAAAAAAACTTGGATATTCATTAAACTCAACTAATCCAAAAGAAATTGAAGAAGCTAAGGAATTATTACTAACTCAAAGAAAATTAGTAAATCCAATATATGGTGTAGATAATGGAACTACCATGATTCCAGCAGGAGAATCAGATATAAATATGATTTGGTCGGGAGAAGGATTAAACCTTCAAGATGAAAATCCTAATTTAGTTTATGTAGTACCTAAAGAGGGTGCAAACTTCTGGATTGATAGTTTATGTATACCTAGTAACGCTAAAAATGTTGAAGGTGCTGAAAAGTTTATAAACTTTGTAAGTGATAAGGAAAGTGCATTAAGAATAGCTGATGAAATTGGATATACAACTCCAAATAAAGAAGCTAGATTAAAACAACCAGAGTCGGTTAGAAATAATCCTAATGCATATATGCCTAAAGAAATAATGGATAGATGTGAAATATATGAAGATTTCCCTATGGATGTAAAAAAAATATATGATAATGCATGGGTAAATATAAAATCAGAAAATTAAAGCAAATAAGGAAAAACTAATAAAATGTTTTTCCTTATTTTTATATAGAAAATTTTTTGTGAATTTGGTTAATATTAAATCTATATATTGATACTAAGAGTATTTAAAATATATAATTAAATGAATAATAAAGGATTTTACTCTGAAGCGGAGGGAATATTTTAACATGGAAAAGACATTGTATGATTATATAGAAATAATTAAGGAATTGCCTATAAAGGATAAGTATACAAAAGAAGAACTGTTAACAGAAAAATTTTTAATTGAAAGAGAAGGCAATATTGAAATTTACTATGCTCCACATAATGAGTATCTAAATCCTAAGGCTAAGATATTTATTATAGGTATAACTCCGGGATTCCAACAAATGAGTACAGCTATATCAACAGCGAGGAAAGAATTAGAATTAAGCGATGATATTGAATCGATTCAATATAAGTGCAAGGTTGCAGGAAGATTTAGCGGCAGTTTAAGAAAAAATATAATTAGTATGTTAGATGGAATAAAACTTAATGAAGCATTAAATTTAAATAGTTGTAGTGAGCTTTTTCAAGAAAAAGACTATTTACTTCACACAGTTTCATTAATTCCATATCCTGTATTTGTAAAAAAACAAAACTACACAGGTCATACGCCTAAATTAATTAAAACTGATTTTTTAATGAAATATGTTTATGGAAATTTTATAAATGAACTTGAAAGGATTGAAAATTTCAGAGATATATTATTAATACCTTTGGGTAAAGCTGTGGAAGAAGTTTTAGATAAATTAAGGGATGAAGGCATTATAAGTGAAAATCAAATACTTACAGGATTTCCTCACCCATCAGGAGCTAATGTAAATAGAATGATCCAGTTTGAGCAAAACAAAGAAGATATGATGAAAACTATCAAAGAAAAACACTATTGTTAGCTAATTTTTTTATAGGGTATAAATTATAAATAGAATAAAAATTTATGATAAAACTATATAAAGATGGGGGAAAAGCCAAATGAAAATTATATTACATGTAAATCAATTAAACAGATGGAATATGGCATTAGGGAATATAGAAAATTTATTAAATTTAGATCCGGATATAAAATTAGAGATGTTAGTGCATGGAGAAGCTATAGTAAACTATACTAAAGAAAAAGCTGATGATTTGAAAATATATGATACGTTAAGAGAACTTGCAGAAAAAGGTGTCGTATTTGCTGCATGCAATAATACCTTAAATAAGTTGGATATAAGTGTTACGCAGTTATGTGACTTCATTGAAATTGTACCAGCTGGAGTAATGGAGCTTGCAAAAAAACAAAGTGAAGGGTTTTATTATATAAAACCATAGAAAGGATTAAAATATGCAAATTTTATATTTTCTTGTTGCAATTATATCTACAATAATAGGTTCATCAGTAGGTATAGGTGGGGGAGTTATAATAAAACCCGCACTAGATGCTTTAAGTAGCTATTCTCTTCCTACTGTAAATTTATTATCATCATCAACGATATTTGTAATGTCTATAGTTACGGTTGTTTATCAACTAAAGAAAAAAGATAAAATAAACCCTAAGAATACAATTGTAGTTGCTACAGGTTCTATTATTGGTGGAATAGTTGGGCAGAAAATAATGAATCTGTTAGTATCAACAGGAATTAATATGAGTATTATCAACAATATTCAAAGTATAATGCTGATATTAATATTGTTGATAGTTTTTCTTTACATGAAAAATAAAGAAAAAGTTAAAACTTATAATATTAATAATATATTAATAATTGGAATTTTAGGTTTAGTATTAGGCTCTATATCTGCATTTTTAGGTATAGGAGGAGGACCAATTAATGTAGCTGCATTTACCATATTGTTTTCTATGTCGGCAAATGAAGCAGCAAGGAATTCTATACTAGTTATATTTTTTTCTCAAGGAGCTAAAATTTTTTCAATTGCAGCAACGACAGGTTTTTCAAGTTATAATTTAGAAATGTTACCTGTAATGCTTATTGGTGGTGTTATGGGAGGAATACTTGGATATAGATTAAATAAATCTGTTTCGGAAAAAAATATAATAAAAATATTTAATATGGTACTTATATCTATAATTTTATTAAATATATATAATATCTTTAAATAGCTTTATATAAAGTGAAAATTAATGCATATACGATATAAATTGTATAAAATGCTAAGTTTTATAGCTATATTATATGAATATTTGTCAATATGAGAAGACTATGATATTATATAGTCCTATGAACAACTAGAATTACAAAGATGAACGGAGGAAATTAAATTATGGAAACTTTACCAAATTGCCCAAAATGTAACTCAGAATATACTTACGAAGATGGAAGTCTTTTAGTTTGTCCAGAATGTGCTCATGAGTGGAGTGCAGAAGCTTCAGCGGAAGAAGTAGTAGTTATAAAAGATGTAAATGGAAATGTATTAAATGACGGAGATGCTGTAACAGTAGTAAAAGACCTTAAAGTAAAAGGAAGTTCTTCTTCTATAAAAATAGGTACGAAAGTAAAAAGCATACGTTTAGTTCCAGATGCAGCAGATGGACATGATATAGAGTGTAAAATAGATGGTTTTGGAGCTATGAAATTAAAGTCTAGCGTTGTTAAAAAAGCATAATTAAATTTCAAAAGCTAGAAAGAATTAATCAAAATAAAAAGCACTAATCTGTATAGATTAGTGCTTTTTATTTTGATTAATTCTTTAATAGATAAAATATCACGCTAAGAATTAACTTATCACGCTATTTTATCTATTAATTATTATATTTTTAGTATAATATAGTAGTCATAAAGAATCAATATGAAATAATAAATAATAATAACAAATAATAAATAACAATAAAAAAATCGTGAGGTGAAAAAAGTTGTTTTTAGAGGAACGATATGAAAAAACTATAGAAATAGTTAAAAAAAATGGGAGAGTAAAAGTTAAAGATTTAGCAAAATTATTTGATGTAACAGAAGATTGCATTAGGAAAGATTTAAAAGAGTTAGAGGTAAGAGGACATCTAAAAAGAGTATATGGAGGAGCTATTACACAGAGAAACCATAATGATATTAAAAATGTAGACGAAAGAAAGAATATAAATACAGAAGAAAAAAAATCAATAGCTTTAAAAGCTATTGGGTTGATAGAAGATAAAGATATAATATTTTTAGATACATCTACTAATAACTTAGAACTTGCAAAAGAGTTAAATAAAACAAATAAAGAAATTACAGTAGTAACTAATATGATAGAAATAGTGTTAGAATTAAAAGTGAATAGAAATATAAAAGTAATTTCTATAGGTGGTGAATTCAATAAAGAGGTTGAAGCTATAGTGGGTGCAGCAGCTGATAGATATATCAGAAAATTTACTTATGACAAAGCTTTTATAGGTTTGTGTGGAATCAACAGAGAAACTGGGTATATAAGTACCATTAACCTAGAAGATGGAAATACTAAAAAAACTATAATTGAATGTTCTAATAAAAATTATTTAGTAATGGAGAATGAAAAATTCAATTATGATGAGTTTTATAAGTTTGCCACTTTAGAGGAAATAACAGGTATCATAACAGAAGAAGAAGTAATAAAATAAATAGTACATTAAATTTAATACATAAGGAGAGAAGATTTATGAATATAGCTATCATGGCATGTAGAAAACTTACTAATAAGTGTAGTGGAACAGGGTGTTTTGACGCCTATAATGATTCTAAGTATGCATTTGAGTGTTACAAGGAAGAAAAACCAGTACTAAGTAGCTTTTTTTATTGTAGTGGCTGTAAAAAAACAATATTTGAAGATGAAGATTGGGAAAATAAAATAAATCAACTTAAAAAAAGAAATGTAGAAGTAGTACATTTAGCATTATGTACAAAGATAGAATGTAGAAATTATGAAAAACATGAAGAACTTTTAAAAAAAGAAGGATTTAAGGTTATACATGGAACACACAAGTAAATTAATATAATCAATTAAAAGTGGATTCAGGCAGATGATGAAATGAAAATATTTGAAATTGGATACAGAGGGGAAAGTATGGTGGACAGATATAATGGTGATTGATTGTATGGAATGGCACTATAGAGATAGTTATCCAGAGGGGATAGATAAAGTACATGCAGCTACACATATGGGTATGTTTATAGCATGGATTATAGAGAATAATTTAGAGAGTGAAGCATTAAAACAAAAATACCAAATAGATATATACAGAGTAAGACAAAGAAAAATTACAGGTAGAGAATTTTTCTTAAATAATTGTAATACTTTACTTGAAGATAAATTTATAGATAAAAAGGTATTAGAATTTACCTTAGGATATTATCTAAGTAGTAGAGAAGATTATTGTCAGTACATAGCAGATTATAATGAAGTATTTAAAAATGATAATTTAAATTCATCTTATGAAGTAAGTGACACATGGGAAAATTACTACCGAATTTTCCATGTTATAGACAATCGATATAGTAATTGGAAAAAACTAAAAAATTAATTTAAAAGACTATCTTGAATAACTATCTATATGGATACATACCAAGATAGTCTTTTTATTTATATATTAAGCATTTTGTAAATTTTCCTTACCTATTCCTTTTTCTACTAATTTTTCTAACATATCTATAGTCATTTTACTTAGATCATATTCAAATTTGAATCCCCACTCATTTATAGCAGAAGTTGGATCTATAGAGTTTGGCCAAGATTGAGCTATTGATTGACGAACTGGATCAACATCATATCCAAACTCAAACTCAGGCATATGCTTTTTAATTTCAGCCGCTATCTCTTCAGGCGAGAAATTCATAGCAGTTATATTAAATGCATTTCTATGAACTAATTTAGAACTATCAGCTTCAAGTAAATCAACTACAGCTTGAAGGGCATCTGGCATATACATCATATCCATTTTAGTTCCTTGTGCTATAAATGAATCATATTTTTTATTTTTAAGTGCTTCATAATATATATCAACAGCGTAATCAGTAGTACCACCACCAGGAGGTGTTACATAAGATATAAGTCCTGGGAATCTTACACTTCTTGTATCTACTCCAAATTTGTTAAAATAATAATCAGATAATAATTCTCCTGCTACCTTAGTTACTCCATACATCGTGTTAGGTCTTTGAATAGTATCTTGAGGTGTTAAGTCTTTTGGTGAATTAGGACCAAAAGCAGCTATAGAGCTAGGTGCAAATAATGTAGCATTAGTTTCTTTTGAAACTTCTAAAGCATTTACTAGTCCACCCATGTTTAACTGCCAAGCAAATTGAGGTTTTTGCTCTCCAACAGCAGAAAGTAGAGATGCTAAATGTATTATAGTATCAGCATTATGTTTTTTAGCTAATTTCCCCATAGCATCCATATCCATAACATCTAAAGTTTCAAATAAACCATCATTAACTACTGAGCTACCTTCCATAACACGTATATCAGTAGCTAAAACATTATCTTTACCATATTCTTTTCTAAGTTTAGCTGTTAACTCAGAACCTATCTGACCTAAAGCTCCTGTTACAAGAATTTTTTTCATAAAGTTACCCCCTACATAATTAAATAAAATATTTTTATATAACTCCTAATTCCTTACCTACTTTTTCATATATAGCTAAAGCATTATCTAACATTTCTTTAGTATGAGCTGCTGTTGGCATATTTCTAACTCTTCCAGTTCCCTTTGATACAGTTGGGAATACTATAGATTTTGCATAAACACCTTCCTCTGCTAATCGCTTGCTAAATAATTGAGTTTTAGCTTCATCGCCTATAATACAAGGAGTTATAGGTGTTTCACTATTTCCTATATTAAAACCTAAAGATTTTAAACCATCTTTAAGGTAATTTCCATTTTCCCATACCTTAGAAACTAAATTATCATCTTCCATAAGTATTTTGATAGCTTCTGTACAAGAGGCAGCGGCACCTGGAGTTAATGAAGTTGAAAATAAGAAAGGTCTGCCTCTCACTTTTAACCAGTCTATTAAATCTCTAGAACCTGCAACATATCCACCAACGACACCTATAGCTTTCGATAAAGTCCCTATTTGGAAATCAACTCTATCAGATAAGCTGAAGTGTTTGCAAGTTCCTGCACCTTTACCAGTTACACCAGAACCATGAGCATCATCAACATAAGTTATTAAATCAAATTCCTCTGCGATTTCAACTATTTCAGGAAGTTTAGCTATATCTCCATCCATAGAAAATACTCCATCAGTTATAACCATTATTTTTTTATATTGTCCACTTTCTCTAGCTTCCTTAGCTTTAGATCTTAAATCATTCATATCAGAATGTTTGAATCTGATTACTTTCGAACCTGACAATTTGCAACCATCTATTATTGATGCGTGATTAAGTTCATCTGACAAAATTGCATCATTTTTATCCATAACACCTTGTATAGCTCCCATATTACAATTAAATCCAGATTGAAAAGCTATAGCAGCTTCCGTACCTTTAAATTTAGCTATAGTTTCTTCTAAAATATCGTGAACTTCTAGAGTTCCATTTATTGTTCTTACAGCACCAGCACCAGCACCATATTTTTTTGTAGCATCTATATTTGAATTTATTAATCTTTCATTTGTAGCTAGTCCAAGATAATTGTTTGATGACAAATTGATAAGATTTTTTTCATTTATTTTTATAATAGGACCATTTGAACTTTGAAGAGAATCGATTTTATTATACAATCCTTTAGATTTTAGTTCATTAAGATTTTCATTAAGAAAATTAGATAAAGCTTTATTTTTTACACTGGTATCTAAACTCATACAATATCCCCCTAAATTTAATTATTATACTAATATAAGTTTAAGTTTTAAATTCGCTAATTGTAAATAATAATCGAAAGTCAAATAATTGTAATAAAGCACAAAAATTACCAACAAACAACATGAATGTAAAATAAAGGATATAATACTAAAAAAACTATGTAAAATATTAAGAAATTTGCTATTAAAATGATATGAAATTTGATATTCTAATAAGTGCTTTTCAAAAACAACTTTGACAACGAAAGAAGGAATGACAGTATGAGCAATTTTGATTTTTTAAAAGGATTAAAGGAGTACATCATTGTTACTATAGGAGTTATTTTAGTAGCTATAGGTAT
This sequence comes from Paraclostridium sp., assembly GCF_051657365.1. Classification (NCBI taxonomy): domain Bacteria; kingdom Bacillati; phylum Bacillota; class Clostridia; order Peptostreptococcales; family Peptostreptococcaceae; genus Paraclostridium; species Paraclostridium sp. Next base: position 37,905 of record NZ_JBOFKN010000212.1, on the reverse strand, counting down.
ACAATACTTTTTTGCACCTAATAATATAGCTGCGGGTGGATTAAGTGGATTAGCGCTTATAATAAATTATTACTTACCTAACTTATCGATAGGAACTATAATATTTTTAGGTAATTTAGTATTATTTGCAATTGCATTTGTTTTAATAGGTGGAGATTTCGGATTAAAAACTATATATGCAAGTTTTATGTTATCAATAGTAATAGAGTTTATGGATAAGATATTACATTCCACAGCATTAACAACAAATTTATTATTAGCAGTTTTATTAGGAACATTAGTAACGGCAGTTGGATTAGCTATGGTATTTGCTATTAATGCATCTACAGGAGGAACAGATATATTAGCTAAAATTTTAAATAGATACTCAACATTAAATATAGGAATATCACTTTTAATAGTAGATCTTTTTGTAGCTATAATAGGTGGATTTACTTTTGGATTAGAAAAAGGAGTATACTCCATGTTAGTTATAGTTTTGAATGGATTATTAATAGATAGAGTAATAGCAAAAATAGAGAAGAAAAGAGTACAAAATATAGTATTGGAAGAAGAAAAATTAAAGGAAGTAGCTTAGGGTTTATGCCCATGCTACTTCTTTTTATATACACTGAATTTATTTACTTATATAGTTTTTATTTGCTTGTTCCCAATTAACTACATTCCACCAGTTTTCTATATAGTCACTTCTTTTGTTTTTGTACTTAAGATAATAAGCATGTTCCCAAACATCTATTGCTATTATTGGTTTTAAACCTAAAGAAATTGGTGTGTCTTGATTTGAAGTAGACATTATTGATAGATTTCCTTTAGAATCTGAAACAAGCCAAGCCCATCCAGAACCAAATCTAGATAATGCAGATTTATTAAACTCTTGTTTGAAATTATCGAAAGATCCAAAACTTGTTTCTATAGCTTTTGATAACTCTCCTAAAGGTTTTCCACCTTTATTAGGACCCATAATAGTCCAAAAGAAATCATGATTATAAACACCACCGCCATTATTTATTATATTTTGTCTTATATCATTGGGCAGTGAGCTGGTATTGGTTAATAATTCTTCTAAGGTTTTATTGGATAGATTAGGATATGAAGATAATGTTTTATTCAAGTTATCTACATATGCTTGATGATGTTTATCATGATGAATAATCATGGTTTCCTTATCTATGTAAGGCTCAAGTGCATCATATGAATAAGGTAAAGGCATCAAAGTAAACTTAGAATCTTCTTTTGGATTAGAATAAGATATACTTGAAAATAGTAATAGGCTTAAAGTTATAAAGCTAAATATAAATTTGTATTTTTTCATATAAATCACCTCATAACATAGTATGTTCAAAAAAGATAAATGAATTTAAAGTTTTCCTGGGAAATATTTGGATAAAGGTTTAATGTAGAATGAATTAGATTGATATAAAGGTCTATAATTTTGAATAATATATATTCTATTATATTTTTAAATCGGCTGTTAACAATGGTTACATAGCGTTAATTATTGTTTTATATATTGTTAAGTATTATGAAATAAATAAAAAACTTTCTTAATTAAATTAAGGAAGTTTTTTATTTGTAATTATAAATATGAAAGACAATGGAAATAATATCTAAATAAGAAGGGAGATTGGAAATATGAAAAAAGTTATAATAGTTGGAGCTGGAATAGGTGGACTTTGTACTGGGATACGATTACTAAAAGAAGGATACAAAGTTGAAATAATAGAAAAAGAAAATAAAGTTGGAGGCAAGGTGAATCAAATAAATGAGGGTGATAGCAAGTTTGATTTAACGGCAACTATACTTATGACTCCACAAATATATACTGAATTATTTACTTATATAAATAAAGATTATACAAAATATATAGATTTAATTAAGCTAGATACTATGTACAAAATATTTTATGATGATAATACCACTTATGAAATTTATGGTGATATTAGTAAAACTATAAGATTTTTAGAAAATATAGATAATGATATAGCTAGAAGTTACTTAGATTTTATTTCTAATACTTACAAAAAATATTTAATTTCAAATGAGGAATTTCTAGAAAAGTCGATGGTTGAGTTTAGAGAAATGGTGAATTTTAAAAATTTGAAATATGCTATAAAAGCAAATCCTATATCAAGTGCAGACAAGTACATATCTAAATATATAAAAGATGATAAATTAAGAGATTCTATTATTTTTCAAACTATGTATATTGGCATAAATCCATATAAAACATCGAATTTATACACGTTGATACCTACAATATCTCAATTATATGGTCTGTGGTATATAAAAGGAGGTATGTACTCTTATGTAACTGCATTGGAAAAAGTGTTTAAAGAAATGGGGGGGAATATTTATTTAAATACAGAAGTAAATGAAATTCTTATAAAAGAACATAAGGTTTTAGGGGTAAATACAGATAGAAAAAAATATAGTTCAGATATAGTAGTTTGTAATGCTGACTTTCCATATGCTTTAAAAAATTTAGTAAAACAAGATATTTATAAGGATTCATATAATCAAAATAAAATTGATAAAATGAATTACTCTTGTTCCACGTTTATCATGTATATAGTACTTAAAAAGAAATATAAAAATTTAAAAGTACATAATATTTATAGAGGTAAAAAATTCAAGGAAAATATAGAGGCTCCATTTAAAGGTGAAATACCTAAAAATCCATCTTTATATATGTATTGTCCTAGTAAGGTAGACAACAGCATGTGCGAGAAGGGAAAGGAAATTATAAATATTATGATTAGAGTTCCAAACTTGGCTTATGAAAATATAAAATGGGATAGGGTATTAATAAAAGACATTAGAGCTAAGGTAATAAACTCTATAAAACAAATTAAAGGTATGGAAGACATTGAAAAAAATATAATTTATGAAAATTATTTAACACCCAAAGATTTAGAAGAAAAATTTAATGCATATAATGGTTGTGCCTTTGGGATTGGACATAATTTAAATCAAGTTGGGTATTTTAGACCACATATAAGATCAAAAAGTGTAAAAGGTTTGTATTTTATTGGATCTTCAACTCATCCAGGAAATGGAGTATCCGTTATTATAAATGGTAGTAAAGTAGTTGTAGAAGAGATACTAAAAAACAGTTAACTATGTAATATAGCTAACTGTTTTTTTGTTTAGCAATTTTGAATTGCTAAATTGTCAAAAATAAACATTCTACAACATTATATTTAAACTTTAAAAGTAGAATTTATATAGTTATTAATTTTTATAGCTAAGTCAATTGAATTAGAACTTTCAGGAATCAATTCTAATGTATCTTCTATGCTTTTTATGATGATTTTTTTATCATTATCAGAATTTATAACCTCAAAGGTTTCAATTTGAGATAATGGTATTTTTGTAAAAATATAATCGTTATTATAATCTGAATCTAAAAAGTTATAATCTGAACTTTTAATATATAAACTGTCAGAAGTTAAAATGATATTTAGTAATGGTGGATATTTTACTGATGAAGGCATACCAGATATAATTTCAAAAATACATCTAGATAATATACCCTTTGCAAAATCTTTATTGTTAGGATAACAATTAAGTTTTATTAGAATATCTTCTTTATTAATAACATTCAATAGAGATTCCTCCTATAGATCAAATTATTAAATCATAATAAATACATTTGCTAAAACAATATTTAATATAAAAGTAATTTTAATTTAGAAGATAATTTAAATAGACTATATTATGTGGGTTATAAATTGGCATTGCTATAAAAACGTTAACATGGTTATTATGTGCAATTGCATAATAGCGTCTATACTTTGATTTACATATTATATCTTTTTTATAAATTAGAATTACTTTATAAAAATGCTAACATAAAAATGATAATAAAAGTAAAAAGTGGACTGAAATTAGCTTTTTATGGAGTGAAATGACGAAAGTATGTATTTCACTCCATAAAAAACCTATCTTAGTCCACTTTTTACTCTTAAAAATAACTATATGATAATATGGATTTCAAATAAATAAAATATTAATAAATAAAAAATATAAAATTCAAATAAAAATTAGGAGGCAGAAAATGAAAAAAAAGCATATAGCAATAGCTGTAATAATAGTAATAGTTTGGGCATGTATAATAGGTTTTTTTATAATAAAAAGCAAAGAAAAAGAAGTTAAATCAAGTGAAAGTATAAAAAGGTATGTTATACCAGAAGAGAAAAAGACCTTTTTAAACGGAACTGTACAACCTGATAAATCAAAAGTGTTTTTTAAAGATGCAACTAAAGGTGAGAACTATACAATAAATAAAAATGATGGAGAGATGGTAAGTAAAGGTAGCTTGCTTATAACTTATAAAAATGAAGAAGTATCAAATCAAATTTCAGGTTTAGAAGAGCAAATAAGTGAACTTAAAAAAGAAAAAAATAAGGCTAGTAATGGACAAGCTCAAGTAAATGAAACTCAGATCGTAGAAATTCAACAAGAAATGGCTAACCCAATTGAAGCAGAAATTAAAAATGCTCAAAAAGAACTAGCAAAATTAAAAAAACAAAAATATTCTTATGAATATGCACCATTTGCAGGAATCGTATGTATATCAAATCAAGATTCAGGAACAGAAAATCAATCATTATTAAAACTTAGAAGTTCAGATTTGCATGTAAAATCTCAGGTTTCAGAAAGGGAACTGGATAAAGTAAAGAAAGATCAACCGGTAGAAGTATTAATTTTAGCTAATGACAAAACAGTAAAGGGAAAAATTGAAGAAGTTTCACATGAACCTGAAGATCAAGTTAGCACAATGGGAGAAAGTACTGCTGGAGCATCAAGTATAGCTAATTATCCAGTAATAATAGATTTAGATTCTCAATCAAATATAGTTAATGGATATCATGTACAAGCAAAGATTAAATCAACAGATAAAGAAATAAAAATACCTACAAGTGCAATAAAATCAGAAAAAAATAAGAAGTATGTTTATTTAATAAGAGATGATAAATTAGAAAAACAATTTATTAAAACTAAAGGAACAAAAGGTGAATTTACAATAGTAACATCAGGCTTAAAAGAAAAAGATGAAATAGTAGAAGTTGTTAAGGATGATATGAAAGAAGGTCAATCAGTTGAATAAACTTATACAGCTTAATAATATACAAAAATATTATAGCGTAGGTAAGGATAAGTTACATGTTCTAAAATCACTAAGCCTGGATATAGAACATGGCGATTTTGTAATGATAATGGGTAAGTCTGGAAGTGGAAAAACTACATTGTTAAATATATTAGGATTTCTTGATAAATTTGATGAAGGCGAGTATATATTTAACGGAACAAATGTTACTAACTTAACAGAAGTTGAAAGATCTCATTTTAGAAATAAAAATATAGGATTTATATTTCAACAGTTTCATCTTATAAATAATTTAAATATATGTCAAAACATTGAATTACCCCTTCTTTATGACAATAAATTTGGTAAGAAGGAAAGGTTAAAAAAAGTTAAAAAAAACCTGGGTATGGTAGGGTTATTGGATAAAATAAATCAATTTCCAAATGAATTATCAGGAGGACAGCAACAACGTATTTCAATAGCAAGGGCACTTATAAATGATCCACAGCTAATATTTGCAGATGAGCCAACAGGAGCATTAGATACTAATACTAGTAATGAAATAATGAGTATATTAGAAAATCTAAACAAAGAGGGTAAAACTATAATTATGGTTACCCATGATCCTGACCTTGTAAAGTATGCAACAAAAGTTATACATCTTAGAGATGGTGTATTTACGGAGGAGGTTTAGATATGAGTATAAAAAATTTAATTAAAAGTGCTCTTTTAAGCCTAAAAGCTAATAAGCTTAGAGTTTTCTTAACAATGATAGGAATAATTATAGGAATAAGTTCCGTTGTAGTAGTTTTATCTATCGGTGATGGGCTTAAAGCTCAAGTATCAAAGGCTACAGGCAAAGCAAAGGCTAATAAAGTTAGTGTGAATTTTGCACCTGATAATTATGGTGAAGACATAGTAGCGATGCAACCTTTTATAGAAAATGATATATATGATTTAAAAGAAATTAATGGAGTTGAAAAAGTTGAAAAGCCTAAAGCTGAAGAGGGTTTAGGTATGGGAGATGGGGTTTATGCTGATGTAGATTTTCTAGGTAAGAAAGCATCAATTATGGCATCAGCATATGATGATGAAAGTAGTGATATTTTCTCAAGTAAAAAATCAGATAAAGTATCGGAAGGTAGATATTTTAAAAAAAGTGATGTAAATAATGATGTTATAGTAATAACATATGAAAATGCGGAGATTTTGTTTGAAAAACCTAAAGAAGCTATAGGGAAAGCAATAGATATAAATGGAACTATGTTTGAAGTTATTGGTGTTCTAGAAAAGTCTGATAGTATATTTTCTAGTGGAGAAGATTTAATTCAAAAATCATCATTAGACAGAATTAATGATTTGAAAAATAAGGATAATGGTGAAACTATAACATCTTTAGATGTATTTATACTACCTGGATATGATTTTGATACTGTTTCAAAAGAAGTTAAATCAACTTTAGAAGAATCACATTCAGATATAGCTGGTACATATGAAGTGTTCAATCCTGGATCTATTACAGAGGCATTTACTAAAATAATTTCTAGTATTACGATGTTTATTACGCTTATAACAGCTATATCACTATTTGTTGGTGGAATTGGCGTTATGAATATAATGTATGTATCAGTTACAGAAAGAAAGCGAGAAATAGGAATAAGACGTGCAATAGGTGCAACTCCAAATTCGATAATGTTACAGTTTTTATTTGAAGCAGTATTTGTAACTTTATTGGGAGGATTATTAGGTATATTAATCGGATTTATACTATCGCAAATAGCAGGAATGTTTATGCCGTTTAAGCCGGTAGTTACAATAGGAACATTTATAGGAGCTTCTTCAACATCTGTTATTGTGGGAATTATTTTTGGGATAATACCAGCATATAAAGCATCTAGATTAGACCCTATAAAAGCTATATACAATTAATTAAATAATAAAATTTACATAAAAATTCAAATTAAAAAGGAGATATATATGAGTAATTTAAAGAAATTATTAATTCAACCTAAAGATTACTTCGAAAATGTAAAGGATTCTGACTTAGAAAAGAGACAACCTATAAGACTAAGATACTTATTTATAATATTTATAATAGTTGGGTTTATTGCATTTTCAAGTCAAATTAGCCAATTTACTTATGGTTTTAATGAGGGACTTGGAAATCAAGAAGTTGACGAAAATATAATTAAGATTGTAGGATATACATTTAATTTAGTTTTTTCATTAATATGGGCTTGGATTTGTGTAAATACTTTGTATTTAGTAAGTAAGGTATTTTTAAAATTAGTTGAGAATAAAGAGATAGAAGATAAAAAGTATTTTAAAAACCTTTTATATGTTAGATATATTGTGGGAGTAATAGCTGCTTCAATTTTAATAACATTGATGAGTTTCATTATAAAAGATATAAATTTATTAGCTATTGTAGGATCAATAAATGATTTATTTATAGATTTATGGACTACATATATATTATATGGGATACTTAAGTATTATATTGGAACAAAGAAAATACATAAAATTTTACCGACTATATTATATATACTTACTATAATAATAACTATAATAACATTAGTTTAATCTATGATAAATAATAACTAAACCCGTGAACTTTAATTAAAAGTAACGGGTTTAGTTATTATTAAAAGTTTAAAATTCACGATATGGTGAATTAATTTATTATAATAACTTTATGAAAATTAGAATATGACTTTATCACAAATCAAAAATTAATTAAGTAATGATTTTTTACATATTAGTTTTAAATTGTCTTTATTTTTTCTTTATCCCATATAAATAGCTGATCAGAGTTATTTAAAGATTTGAATAAATTTCTCTTAACGTTAGGAATATCTATATTAAGTTTATGGATAAGTTCTTTTACATTTTGTCTATTAGTATGACCATCAGCAGGACATGGATTTTTAATAACAGGGTAGTTATAATCTCTAGTTGCTTTCTTTGTCATATATTCATCTATATATACCATAGGTCTTATTATAGTTAGACCTTGTCTATCAAGGTAGGTTTTTGGAGAGAAACAGCTAACTCTTCCTTCATAAAACATAGACATTATAAAAGTTTCTACAGCATCATCCTTATGATGACCTAGGGCCACTTTATTACATCCTAATTTTTTTGCATTATCGTTTAAAGCACCACGTCTTAAATTTGCACATAATGAACATGGATTTTTTTCTTTTCTTATATCAAATATTATTTCCTTTATATTTGTTTGAATTTCATGAAATTCAACATTTAGATTTTTACATAAATCATATAAAGGAGAATTATCAACTCCACCAGGATTTAAAGTTATAGCTATAAGTTCAAAGTTTTGAGGTGAAAATTTTTTGTAATTATTTAAAATATGAAGAAGTGTTAAACTATCTTTTCCACCAGATAAACCTATAGCTATTTTATCTCCTTCTTGGACCATATCAAAGTCATTAATAGCTTGTCTTGTTTTACTAAGCAATTTTTGCATGGGTATATTCCTCCTAAGAATATATAGTATTCGTTAAAAAACTATTATATCAGACTGAATTTTCTATAACAATTGAAATGATATAGATTTAATTTAAAGTATTTTTTAAAATAAATATTAAATACTAAAAATGATAGATTTTGATTAACAAAGATAACAATTATAAATTTTAAAAAATAAGTAATATATAAAATAAAAGTGAGTAAACGATATCATACATTTTAAATAATAAAAATATTCTAGAAAATATTGCAAAACCTCAAAATATGTGGTTTTTTGTCTAGAAAAGGCATATATATATATGTTAAAATATGAAAGTGATTCTTATGGGAGGGCGAAAACAAAATGGCAAATAATAAACAACCATATGCTTTAGTTTTTGGAGTATCAGTATTTGATATCTTCGGATTTACGAATAATAATTATAGATGTAATGATTCGAATCCAGGAAAAGTTAAAACTTCTTTTGGAGGAGTTTGCAGAAATATAGCAGAAAATATGGCAAGAGTAGGAATAAATACAAAATTTATATCTATATTAGGTGATGATGAAACAGGAAGAAGAATGATGGAACATTCTCAAGTTATGAACTATGATATGGGAGAATCTTTAGTAATTAAAGGTGAAAGTACTCCTACATATATGGCAGTTTTAAATCATACAGGTGAACTTGAATCAGCAGTTGTAGACATGAAAATAACGGATATGTTTACTACGGATTTTATAGATTCTAAAGCTGATATGATAAGAAACTCTGAGTATATGTTTTTAGATTCGGATAAACCAGATATAGTGGAATATATATTAAAGACATTTAAAGATGAAACTAAATTTATATTAGATCCAGTATCTGCTTGCAAAGCTAAAAACGTAAAACATTTAATAAAATATTTCCATACTATAAAACCTAATAGATATGAAGCTGAAATAATGTGCGGATTTGAAATAAAGTCTGAAGATGACTTAAGAAGAGCAGGAAAGCACTTTATCGAACTAGGAATAGAAAATGTATTTATAAGTTTAGATGAAGATGGAATATATTATAATAATGGAAATGAAGAAGGAACAATAAAAGCTAATAATGTTCCGGTTGTAAATGTTACAGGAGCTGGAGATTCATTTGTAGCTGGGTTAGGATATGGATATATGAATAATGTATCTTTGAAAGATACAGTGAAATATGCAGTAGCTATGTCTGTTTTAACTATAGCTCATGAGGACACTATACATCCTGAAATGAGTGATACGGTTGTTTTAAAACATATAGAAACTCTTGAGTGGTCGGAAAAAGAATACTAGGATTCATATTAATAGAAATTATAAAAGCTATAGATTTATTTTACTAAATCTATAGCTTATTTATTTTGTAAGGGTTTAACTAGAATGCCCAGTTTCCATCCTTGAATATTTGAACTTTTTCTCCGTTAGTAGTTTCACCAACTATATTCATGTCAGGAGAACCTATCATGAAGTCAACGTGAGTTATACTGAAGTTTATACCATGCTTATCTAAATCTTCTTGAGGTATGTTAACACCATTTTCTACACAACTTTTGTAAGCTGTACCTATAGCAAAGTGACAAGATGCATTTTCATCATATAAAGTATTATAGAATACTATATTTGTATCTGATATAGGTGATTTAAATGGAACTAAAGCAACTTCTCCAAGATAATGAGATCCTTCATCAGTAGCTATTAATTTAGCTAAAGTTTCGTAACCTTCCTCAGCTGTAAAGTCTACTATTTTTCCATCTTTAAAAGTTATTGTAAAGTTGTTTATAATATTTCCACCATAAACAAGAGGTTTAGTACTTGCAACAACACCGTTAACACCAAACTTATGAGGTAATGTAAATACTTCTTCAGTTGGTATGTTTGGGTTAAAGTTTACTCCGTTAGGATCTTTTGAAGCACCACTTGCCCATATATGACCTTCAGGTAATTCCATAGTTATATCTGTTTTACCAGATTTGAAGTATAAAGTTTTGAATTTACTTTCGTTTAAGAATTTCATTCTAACTTTTAAGTTTTTATTATGTTGATTCCATGCTTCTATTGGATCTTCTTGATCAACTCTTGTACAATGGAATATTGCTTCCCATAATTTATCTATTGCTTCTTCTTCAGAAACTCCTGGGAATACTTTTTTAGACCAGTTTGCTGTAGGAACAGAAACTATACTCCATTTTGATTTATCTGATAAAGTATATGATCTCCATTCTTGAAGAGCTTGAGCAGAAGCTTTTTGGAAGTTTGCTACTCTTTGAGGATCAACATCTTTTAATAAGTCTGGATCTTGAGCATAAACAGTTAAAAAAGCTCCACCGTTTTTAGCTATATCAACATATTGATCTGATACCCAAGTAGGGAATTCGTTAAAAGTCTCTTCTGGAGCATTTAAGTATTTTATAAGAGTACATTCCTCATCAGACCACTCTACAAATACTTCTTTAGCACCTAAATCGTAAGCTTTTTTTACAGCTTTTCTTACGAAAGGAGCACATTCAATAGGAGATCTAACTAATAACGTTTGTCCAGGTTGTATATTTACTCCTACTTTAACTGATAACTCAGCGTATTTTTCTAAATTTTGTTCTAAATTCACTAAGGTCACATCCTCTCAAAAAATTTACATTTAAGTAAAATTATGCTTATTTAAGATAAGTATAGCATCATTTTTATCATTAATACAAAACACTTTTTTAAAATGAAAAAAGTTGTATTATTCTAAAATAATAGATTATTCAAGCAAATTTGTTTTGAAATATCTACAATATGATTTTAAAATACCCATAATTTAAAAATTTAATAAAATAAAGTAAATAATGTAACTATTTTAAGGGTAATGAAAGATAGTATAAGGTTATATATTTTGATATAATATTATTTATTATGTTGATAGATAGGAGGAGTTAGATTGCAGTTATATGACGCTATTTTTTATAGAAAATCTATTAAAAAATACTCTAAAAAAAAGTTAAGTATAAATATGTTTGAAGAAGTTAAACATATGTGTGAAAACATGGAAGGATTAGATGAAAATATAAAAATCAAGGCTTATCCTATATTAAAAGGTGATAGTTTAAAGTTTATAATAAAAAAAAGACATAGAATAGTTGCACCACATTATATTTTATTGACAGCCAAACTTCCTGAATCAGTTGAAGATATTGAGGAATCTAAGGAAAATAAGAACGGTGAAAAAATTACTATTAAATATTTTGATAGTGTAGGATATGCAGGAGAAGAGTTAATTTTAAAATTAACAGAAATGGGTTTAGCTACAAGTTGGTTAGATAATACATTTAATAAAGAATCTGTTTTAGATTTTGTTCATTTAGAGGACAATGAGATACCAGCTATGTTAATAGCATTTGGATTCCCAGAGTCAAAAGATGGATTATTTAGAAAAGAAGAAGAAAATATAGATAGAAAGCCTTTGAAACAAATAGCTAAAAAAGTAGATGAAAAATGGAATGATATTATAGAATGTGTAAGGTTATCGCCATCATATAAAAATTCACAACCATGGAGATTTTATCAAGGTAATGAAGGTCTTAATATATATTTAAAAAAAGATTCAAATGAAGAGATTAATCAAGTTAATATGGGTATTGCTTTAAAACATTTCGAAATAGCATGTAAACATAATGATATAGATTTTAAATATGAAAAATTAGATATTAAAGATAAATTAAGAAAAGAATATTATATAAGTGTCGTATAATTAAAGAGTAACTCTATGTATAAATAGAGTTACTCTTTAATTTTGGTAAAAATTACAAAAAAATTACAGAAAATGAGAAATTTTAACAATATTATAATTTATGTTATAATATTGTTAAATTAACTAGAAAGGTATATGGGGAGATGCTTCATTTTTATATACTTTTAACAAGTGTTGGAATTTACCTAAGTTTTATAAATATTTATGATTTTAAGAGAAATAAAGTTAAGCTTATTATATATTTTCTATTTATATATACAGCTTTAGCTATATCATATAAATATTTAAAAATATCACCATTATATGGATTGAATATAATAAATTCTATTTTAGTTTATAAACTAACGAAGAAAACGTTGTTGACTATTACAATACCATTAATGTCTACAGTTCTGTATATAACAGTAAATATGACTTTTTATCACATTATTTTATTTTTTACAGATATAAATATATACAAAATGAATAATAGAATATATTTAATTTTATATTATTTAATTACATATGTGTTTATTGTTTTTATAGCTAAATTTTTAAATGAAAAATTCATAAAAAATATTGATGAAATTGGTATTTTTGATAAGTTTAAAATACAGGCATTAATCATATTAACAAGTATATTATCTATAAGTATATATTTTGAAACAATAAGGCAAATGAAGGTAGTATGCATATATGATATACAAATAAAACAGAATGGGATATTACCATTTTTATATTTTATAACTTTTTTATCTATTATTTTTTTAGTTATGTTAATAAATAATCAAAAAAGGTTGATAGAAGTTAATGAGTATAACGAAAAATTAGAATATATGACAAATGAGATGAAAAAATTTAGGCATGATTATAAAAACATAATGTTATCTATGTGTGGATACATAGAAGAAAATGATATGGACGGGCTTAAAAAATTATTTTATTCAAATATAGAATGCTCAAGTAAATATTTAGATTTCTGCAATTTGAATCTTTCATCTATTGGAAATATAAATTGTATGGAAGTCAAAGGATTAGTTGCATCAAAATTAATAAAAGCAGAAAATCAAGGAATATCTACAAATGCATATATTCCAGATTTTATAAAACTTATAAATTTAAATTGTTTAGATTTATGTAGAATTTTAGGAATTATTTTAGATAATTGCATAGATTCTAGCTTAGAATGTGAAAATCCAGAGATAACTATCTCAATTATTGAAAAAGAAAAATTAATTTCAATAACAATTTCAAATACATATAAAAACAACATAGATGATACGTCAAAGTTATTTAAGAGTGGATACTCTTCAAAGGGAGAAGGAAGAGGAATTGGACTTAGCAATTTAAGGGAAATATTAAATAACTATGATAATGTATATTTTGATATAAAAGCAGAGGATGAATTTATTCAAAAATTAGATATATATAAGTAAGGAGGGGTTAGGATGAATATATTTATATGTGAAGACAATAAAGATCAGAGATCTAGCCTTGAAAATGCTATAGAATCTATTTTAGAAATAGAAAATATAGAAGGTCAAATCATATTATCTAGTGATTCATCTAAAGAAATTTTAGATTATACTACTAAGTTTAAAAACAAGGGAGTATACTTTCTAGATATACATATAGGAGAAGATATAAATGGCATTGAGTTAGCAAAGCATATAAATGAAATAGACAAAGATGCTATAATTATTATGATTACATCAGATGAAGGAATGGGCCACCTTACTTTTAAATATCATATAGGAGCTATAGATTATATAGTTAAAGGTGATTTTGAACAAGTGAAGAAAAGAGTCAGAGAGTGTCTTTTATGTGCGAATAAAAAAGGTATATGCGATACAAAAGAAGATTATTTTTTTATAGATAGATTAGATAGTGTAAATAAAGTCAAATACGAGGATATATTGTACTTTGAAACTTGTAAAAAAAGGTTCATAGGAGTTAGTACCTGTAATAGTTACATAGAGTTCAATGGGACATTAAAAGAATTAGAGAAAGTACTGGATGATAGATTTATAAGATGTCACAAGTCTTATATTATAAATAAAGATAAGGTTAGCAATATTGATAAAAAACAAAGAATTATTACGATGGAAAATGGAAGTAAATGTTATGTTTCATTGTTACTTTTAAAAAAAACGGTGGATAGTATTTTAGTACAAAGTACGTGATTGATAGGGTTTGCAAAAATAGTTGACATCAGTATAAATAAGTGTAATAATTATACACAAGAGAAAGCTTTAAATTATCCCGAGAGGATATTAAGCATTATTTATTTTAAACAAAATAATAAAAGTTCCTTGAAAGTAGTCCAGAGAGGCTAGTAAGGTTATATAAATTAGTTAATTTGTACACATATAACCTCTAACTGGATTAGTTAGAGGTTTTTTTATATAAAAAATAAAATAATAAAGTCTTTTAAACTAGTCCAGAGAGGCTGGGAAAGATATCCTCATGACATTTTGGTTATGAAATATTGAATCCTTACACCTCTAGAGGTGTAAGGATTTTTCTGATATTAGGGGCTTTATATAAAAGGAGAGAGTAAAATGATAAATGGAAAAGACAAATTAATCGTGGCAGTAGATACTAACGACTTTGATAAAGCTAAGGAATTAATAGATAAACTAGAAGATAGTGTTGATATATTTAAAGTAGGATTAGAACAATATGTAGCAACAAGAGGAAAGACTGTTGATTATCTTAAAGAAAAAGGTAAAAAAATATTTTTAGATCTTAAGTTTCATGATATACCAAACACAATGCAAAGTGCAGTAAGAGCTGCAGTAAGAGATAATGTTTGGTTAATGACTATACATGTTTCAGATATGGAAGGTATGAGACAATGTGCTTATGCTGCAAAGGAAGAAGCAGAAAAGTTAGGAATAGAAAAACCAATAATAGTAGGAGTTACAGTTTTAACTTCTTTAAGTGATAAAGATTTACAAGATATAGGATGTAATATGACAACTCAAGAATTAGCAATAAAAAGAGCAAAATTAGCTAAAGAAGCTGGAATAGATGGCATAGTTTGTTCAGCTCAAGAAGTAGATAAGATAGTAGAAGCTTGTGGAAGTGAATTTGTTACAGTATGTCCAGGCATAAGACCAGCCAGTGCAGATAATGGAGATCAAAAAAGAGTTGTGACACCAAAAGATGCAATAAATAAAGGCGCTCACTATTTAGTAGTTGGAAGACCAATAACTAAAGCAGAAAATCCAGATGAAGCAGCAAGAAATATAATAAGTGAAATAGAAAACGCTTAAGGGGAGGCAAGTTATGAAAGCTAAGTTAATATTAGAAGATGGAACTATATTTGAAGGTAAAGCCTTTGGATACTTAAAAGAGAGTGTAGGAGAAGTAGTATTCAATACTTCTATGACAGGCTACGGAGAAGTATTAACAGACCCATCATATTATGGGCAAATAGTAACAATGACTTACCCTTTAATAGGGAACTATGGAATAAATTTAGAGGATGTTGAATCAAAAGGAGTTCATGTAAAAGGATTTATAGTAAGAGAAAAATGTGAAAATCCAAATAACTTTAGATGTGAAATGGATATAGATACATACTTAAAGCAAAACAAAGTTATAGGACTTGAAGGAATAGATACAAGAGCTTTAACTAAAATACTAAGAAACAATGGAACTATGAAAGGAATAATAACTTTAGAAAATGCGACTCTAGAAGATGTTGTTTCGAAAATAGGGAAGTTTTCCAATACAGAAGCAGTTAGAACTGTTACGAGAAAAGAAAAAGAATATATAAAAGGAAATGGACCAAAAGTAGCAGTTATGGACTTTGGAGTTAAAGAAAACATACTAAGATCATTTAAGGCAAGAAATTGTGATTTAGTAGTATTACCAGCGACTACAACGGCAAAGGAAATACTAAATGAAAACCCAGATTTAATATTCTTATCTAATGGACCAGGAGATCCTGAAGATTTAGATGATGTTATAGAAAATATAAAAGAGTTAATAGGTAAAAAACCTATAGCTGGAATATGCTTAGGACATCAGCTTTTAGCTTTAACATTAGGAGGACAAACGGCAAGACTTAAGTTTGGACACAGAGGTGGAAATCATCCAGTTAAAGATTTAGAAGACGGAAAAGTATATATAACATCTCAAAATCATGGATACTATGTTTCAAAGATGCCAGAAAATATGAGCATCACACATGTAAATCTAAATGATAATACAGTAGAAGGTATGAGACACAATGAATTACCAATATATAGTGTTCAATATCACCCAGAGGCTTGCCCGGGTCCAAAAGACAATGATTATATATTTGATAATTTCTTAAAATTAATATAATAGATTTTCAAATTAACTAGATAAGGAGATTATGAGTATGCCTAAAATAGATAGTATAAAAAAGACGTTAGTATTAGGATCAGGACCAATAATAATAGGGCAGGCGGCAGAGTTTGACTACTCTGGAACACAAGCTTGCCAAGCTTTAAAAGAAGAAGGAATAGAGGTTGTTTTAATAAATAGTAACCCAGCTACTATAATGACGGACGAAGAAGTAGCAGATAAAATATATATAGAACCATTAACAATAGAATTTATAGAAAAAATAATAGAAAAAGAAAGACCGGATAGTATACTAGCAGGAATGGGAGGGCAAACAGGGCTTAACTTAGCTGTTGAACTTCACGATAACGGGATACTTGATAAATATAATGTAAGAGTTTTAGGGACTTCTATTGAATCTATTAAAAAAGGTGAAGATAGAGATTTATTTAGAGAAGTTATGAAAGAAATAAATCAACCAGTAGTAATAAGTGATATAGTAACTACGTTAAAAGATGGATTAGTATTTGCAGATAAAATAGGATATCCAGTAGTAGTTAGACCGGCATATACATTAGGTGGAACTGGTGGAGGTATAGCTGAGACTGAAGAAGAGTTAACAGAAATACTTACTCAAGGATTACAACTAAGTCCAGTTAGCCAAGTGTTACTTGAAAAGAGTATAAAAGGTTGGAAAGAAATAGAATACGAAGTAATGAGAGATGGAAATGGAAACTGTATAACAGTATGTAATATGGAAAATATAGATCCTGTGGGAGTTCATACTGGAGATAGTATAGTTGTTGCACCTAGTCAAACTTTAAGTGATAAAGAATACCAAATGCTAAGAAAAGCATCTATAGATATAATAAATGCTATAGAAGTTAAAGGTGGATGTAATGTTCAGATAGCTTTAAATCCACATAGCTTAGAATATGCAATAATAGAAATAAATCCAAGAGTTTCAAGATCATCTGCTCTTGCATCTAAAGCTACAGGATATCCAATAGCAAAGGTTGCATCAAAGATTGCTCTAGGGTATACATTAGATGAAATTCAAAATGCAGTTACAAAGAAAACTTATGCATGTTTCGAACCTACTCTTGATTATGTAGTTGTAAAAATACCTAAGTGGCCATTTGATAAATTTAAACAAGCTAATAGAAAATTAGGTACAAAGATGATGGCTACAGGAGAAATCATGAGTATAGGAAGTAACTTTGAAGCAGCTATACTTAAAGGAATAAGATCTTTAGAAATAGGAAAATATTCTTTAATTCATAAAGCATCGGAAGATAGAAGCATAGAAGAATTAAAGAAAAGAGTAGTAGTTCCAGATGATGAAAGATTATTTGACTTAGCTGAGATGATAAGAAGAGGCTACAAATTAGAAATGATAGAACAAATCACTGGAGTAGATAAGTGGTTTATAAATAAATTTAAGTGGATAGTAGAACAAGAAGAAAAATTAAAAGGTATGCATATAGAGGATTTAAACAAGGAATATTTATTAGAACTTAAGAAAAAAGGATTCTCAGATAAAGGTATAGCAGATTTAATGAAAATAAGCCCAGCTAAAGTTTATGAACTAAGAAGCTTATACAATTTAAATCCATCTTATAAAATGGTTGATACTTGCGGAGGAGAATTTGATGCAGTATCTCCATACTACTACTCAACTTATGAACAATATGATGAAGTTGTAGTAAGTGATAAGAAGAAAGTTATAGTATTAGGATCAGGACCAATAAGAATAGGCCAAGGTATAGAGTTTGATTATTGCTCAGTTCACTGTGTTAAATCGTTAAGAGCACAAGGAATAGAAACTATAATAGTAAATAACAATCCAGAAACAGTAAGTACAGATTTTGATACATCTGATAAATTATACTTCGAACCACTAACTGAAGAAGAAGTATTGAATATAATAGAAAAAGAAAATCCAGATGGAGTTATACTACAATTCGGAGGGCAAACAGCTATAAAGTTAGCTAAGTTCTTAGATGAGAAGAAAATAAAGATATTAGGAACAAGTTGTTCGGATATAGATGCAGCAGAAGACAGAGAAAAATTTGATGACTTATTAGAAAAATTAAGTATAAATAGACCTAAAGGGAAAGCTATATGGTCAGTTAATGAAGGTGTTGAAGAAGCTAAGAAACTAGGTTACCCAGTACTTGTTAGACCTTCTTATGTACTTGGTGGTCAAGGTATGGAAATAACTTATGACGAGAAAAAGTTAGCTCAATATTTAAAAGATGCATTCTTAAGAGATACAAAAAATCCAGTACTTATAGATAAATACTTAACTGGTAGAGAAATAGAAGTAGATGCTATATGCGATGGAGAAGATATATTAATACCAGGGATAATGGAACACTTAGAAAGAGCAGGAGTTCACTCTGGGGATAGTATAACAATGTATCCAAGTCAAAATATATGTGATGAAATAAAAGCTAAAATATTAGAATATACTAAAAAAATAGCTTTAGAGTTAAATGTATTAGGAATGGTTAACATACAATTTATAGAGTTCCATGGAGAACTATATATAATAGAAGTTAACCCAAGAGCAAGTAGAACAGTTCCATATATAAGTAAGGTAAGCAAAGTGCCTATAATAGATTTAGCTACAAAATGTATGTTAGGATGTAAATTAAAAGATTTAGGATACGGAACAGGGGTTTATAAAGAACCTAAATTAATATCTGTTAAAGTTCCAGTATTCTCAATGTCAAAGCTTTCAAAAGTAGATGTAAGCTTAGGGCCTGAAATGAAATCAACAGGAGAAGTTTTAGGAGTTGGAGAAACTTTAGAAGAAGCTTTATTCAAAGGATTTGTAGGTGCTGGTAAGAAAATGTCTAATAAAAGAGGTGTAGTATTAGCTACTGTAAATAACTATGATAAAGATGAATTTATGGAAATAGCTAAAGACATGAATAAGTTAGGGTACACATTTGTTGCTACTGAAGGAACAGCTAAATCATTAAAAGAAAATGGAATAGAAGCTCAAATAGTAAATAGAGTTGAAGAAGCTAGACCAAATATATTAGATGTTATAAGAAACAAGCAAGTTGATATAGTTATAAATACTCCTACAAAAGGAAATGATTCAACTAGAGATGGATTTAAGATAAGAAGAACTGCAACAGAGTTCTCAACAGAAGTAATGACATCGCTAGATACATTAAAGGCTTTAGTAGAAGTAAATAAAAAAGAAATAAACAGAGATGGATTAGCTGTTTATAATATAGTTGAATAGCATAAAAATTATATTTAGAAAAATTAAAAGATGTGTCTGAACGCTCAGACACATCTTTTTGTGCGTAAGTAGGAAAAAAAAATTTAGAGAGAGTCAAGTACTAGATATTATGTAAGCAGTAGTTCAGTTTTATAATGAAAATAAACGATTTGATTAGACAATAGAACGAATGGGATTAGTAAGAGTGCAATATGAAATTATAAAAAAATTAAAACATAGTGCGAAATAAACCCATCTTAGTGCATAGTTATGATTTTTAAAACCTTGGATGATATTATTATATAAAAAATATAAAAAGTGAAAATAAAAACTTTTCATATAATTCACTAGGGAGGCACATTGATGAAAATAAAGTTTATAAAAAAAGCAGCTAATACACTTTGTGTGTTAGGATTATGCACTCTTATGGGAGGAACATCTTATGCATGGGATGGTAAAAAAGACGGAACAGGTACACATGCATTAATAGCAGAACATGGGTTAACTATGCTTAATAATGATTTAAATAAAAA
This sequence comes from Paraclostridium sp., assembly GCF_051657365.1. Lineage (NCBI taxonomy): Bacteria > Bacillati > Bacillota > Clostridia > Peptostreptococcales > Peptostreptococcaceae > Paraclostridium > Paraclostridium sp. The sequence continues at coordinate 17,523 of NZ_JBOFKN010000212.1, read as the reverse complement.
TGAATCAGAGGTACATAAGAAAAACTTAGAAATACTAAATAAGTATATGAAAGACTTAAAAGTAGGATCAACTTATCCAGACTATGACCCAAATGCATATGATTTATATCAAGATCACTTTTTTGATCCAGATACAGGAAATAATTTTACTATAGATAATAAATGGTATGCTGCATCACCTATATACGATACAGCAGAAACACAAGTAAGAAAGTTTACAACTCTAGCTCAAAATGAGTGGGAGAAAGGTAATTATAAAGAAGCGACATTTTTATTAGGTCAAGGATTACATTATCTAGGGGATTTAAATACTCCATATCATGCATCTAATGTAACTGCAGTTGATAGTCCTGGTCATGTTAAATATGAAACATTTGTAGAACAAAGAAAAGAAAATTATGCATTAAACACTGTTGGATATGATACAACTGCAGGCATATATAAGGATGCAGTTAAAACTCAAAATTATGATGAATGGATGACTCAAAATTCAATCTCATATGCTAAAATAGCTAAGAATTTATATTATAGCCATTCAACTATGAGCCATAGTTGGGAAGATTGGGATTACTCAGGAAGAGAAGCTATAAAAAATTCTCAAGTATGTACAGCAGGATTTTTATATAGATTTATAGATGAGGTATCTAAAGATGAATCTATAGGTCAAATTAGCAATATGGCGAGTGAATTTAATGTAGTGTTAAATACAGCTGATAACAAATATGCAGGAACAGATGATTATGTTTACTTTGGTTTTGAAACAAAAGATGGAGTTAAAAATGAATGGATATTAGATAATGCAGGTAATGATTTTGAAAGAAATCAAATTGATAACTATTTACTAAAGACAAAAGATAATGTGAAAATTGATACAAATAATATAGCTAAGTTTTGGGTTAGAAAAGATAATATGACTACTGTAAGTGATGATTGGGAATTAAGTAAATTTAAATTAATAGCAAATGGAAAAGTAATACTTCAAAAAGATATAAATAAAGTATTCACAGGAAATGAAACTTACGATATAAACTAATAATGATAAAAGCCATTTATATAAATTATATAAATGGCTTTTTATTTATTTTAAAATTTATGCATTTTGAGTTGGAGCAACATAAGCTCTCTGAGCTAATTCTTGATCAATCATTAAAAGTCCAGCAGGATCGTTTTTTAGTAATCTTAACTTTTTAACTACCTTTTCCATGCTTTCCTCTTCTTCTGATTGTTCATCAATAAACCATCTTAAGAAAGATGAAGTAGTGTGGTCCCTTTCATCCATAGCAATATCAGCCAACTGATGTATAGAATTGCTTATAAGTTTTTCATGTTCTAAAGCTAATTCAAAAACTTCTAAAGGACTTTCAAAGTCTGATTTAGGTTGTTCTATAGCTTGTAAAACTACTTTTCCACCTGCTCTACTTATGTAGTTAAAAAATTTATAAGCATGATCTCTTTCTTCTCTAGCTTGTACGTTAAAGAAATTTGCGAAACCATCTAAATTATTATCTACAAAGTATGCTTCCATTGACATATAGAAGTATTCAGAGAAAAATTCCATCTGAACTTGATTGTTTAATGCATCTAAAACCCTTTGATTTGCCATAAAAACCCCTCCTGAATTTACATTGAATTTTTGATTACAATACTATTATACAATAGTATTACCAAAATTTATTAATAAGAATAGAAAGTATTTAAAATACTCAAAATATGAAGTAATAATATGGTATAATACATAAATTGAGATTAAATTTTTAGGAGGAAATCAATGTTATTATTAGCTGATAAATGGAAAGATTATGAACTTATAGATATGGGTAACGGAGAAAAATTAGAGCGTTGGGGAAATGTCGTATTAAGAAGACCAGATCCTCAGGTTATGTGGCCAATAGCAGAAGAAAAAGGATTATGGAAAAATCCTCATGGACATTACCACAGAAGTAGCAAAGGTGGAGGAGAGTGGGAACACAAAAAGAAATATCCTCAAAAATGGACTGTAAGTTATAAAAACTTAAAGTTTAATATAAGCCCAACTGGATTTAAGCATACAGGATTATTCCCAGAGCAAGCAGCTAACTGGGATTGGTCAATGGATAAAATAAAAAATGCTGGAAGACCTGTAAAAGTATTGAATTTATTTGCATATACTGGTGGTGCTACGGTAGCTTGTGCAGCAGCTGGAGCAGAAGTATGTCACGTAGATGCATCTAAAGGTATGGTAAATTGGGCTAAAGAGAACTTACAGACATCTGGACTTCAAGATAGAAAAGTAAGGTTTATAGTAGACGATGTTGTAAAGTTTGTTGAAAGAGAAATAAGAAGAGGAAATAAATATGATGCTATAATAATGGATCCACCTTCATATGGAAGAGGGCCAAAAGGTGAAGTATGGCAAATAGAAGAAAAGTTATATGGATTAGTAGAGTTATGTACGAAAGTATTATCAGATAAACCTTTATTCTTCTTAATAAATTCATATACAACAGGATTATCTCCAATAATTCTTGAACATATATTAGATGCTACTGTTGCTAAACATGCTAATGGTGGAAATATATATGGTGGAGAAATAGGGATACCTACATCTAAAGATGGAAAAGTACTTCCATGTGGAATATTTGGAAGATGGGAGTCTAAATAATGATAAAAGTCATATATGAAGATAATCATTTACTTGTAGTAGAAAAACCTGTAAATATATTATCTCAAGGTGACGATACTAACGATAAAGATATGGTTAACTTATTAAAAGACTATGTAAAAGTTAAGTATAACAAGCCTGGAAATGTATTTATCGGTCTTATTCACAGACTAGATAGACCAGTAGGTGGAGTTATGGTTTTTGCTAAAACGTCTAAAGCTGCTTCTAGATTATCAGAACAAGTTAGAAATAAAACTTTTAAAAAGACATATAGAGCAGTTTTAAATGGAAATATAAAAAAGGACAATGACACACTAAAAGACTATCTTTATAAAAATAAAAAAACTAATATGGTAAGTGTTGTAAATAAAGGCCATAAAGAAGCTAAAGATGCAGAATTGAGCTATGAAACTTTAGATAAAAAAGATAATTTCAGCATAGTTGAAGTAGATTTAAAAACAGGTAGATCTCATCAAATAAGAGTACAGTTTGCAAGTAGAAAACATCCTTTATTTGGAGATCAAAGATATGGACAAGATATAAATAAAAAAGGAGACCAGATAGCTTTGTGGTCTTATAAAATAGAGATAAATCATCCTACGACAAAAGAGAAAATGGAATTTATATGTGAGCCACCAAGTAAATATCCATGGAACTTATTCGAGGTTTAAATATATGAACAAATATAATGGATTTTATATAGAAGAACCTTTAGGAAATAACATATTTTCACACAGTGATAGAAATAATAAGAAAATATATGTTCCTAAGCTTATAGAAGGTAATTTAAACGATGTAAAAGTAGGAAATGAAGTAGTCTTTAGCGAAATTGATTTTGAAGATGAAATTAATGCTATAGGATTGAAAAATATAGTTAAACTTAATTATAAAAATAAAGATATATATATATTTGACAATCATAATCATGCCTTTTACTTTTGGATAAAAAGCTTAAATAAAGGTATGTTTAATAAAGGATGTAAACTAGTTCATATAGATCAACATAAAGATATGAGAGAACCTGAAAATTATGAGGTTAATACAAATGATATAAGTGATGTATTTAGATACACTAACTATGTTTTGAATGTAGGTAATTTTATAAAGCCTGCTTTATATCATAAAATATTTTCAGAAGCTATTATAATAGATAGTACTTATAGCTTTGAAGTTGAGGTTGAAGGCGAAATAGTCTTAGACATAGATTTAGATATATTTTCAAAAGATATGGATTATATGTCTTATGATTTAAGAGTTGGTAAAATAAAGGAATATATAGATAGGGCGAAGGTTATAACTATTGCAAGTAGCCCATTTTTTATAGATCAAGACTACGCTATAAAAGTATTAAAAGAATTATTTAATTGTGATATAATATAAGAGTTAATTATTTATAAATTAAACCATGACATAGTCATGAATAGGAGGAAGTTAAAATGAGTTTATATACTACATGGAGATCATTAAGTGAAAACCACAATAGCCAAGAAGAAGAAGTTAAGTTCTGGGAAGAATATTTACAAAAAGAAACAGAAATATACAATGAAATATTAAATAACAAAAAAGAAGTTATAGAAGGAAAAGTTAGCGACTTAGCTGCAGCTCACAATACATCTTTAGAGTACATGATGGGATTCATAGATGGAATAAGCGAAAGTTTAAAAGAAGACTTAACAGAAGATAAATTAGAAACTATAGAAGCTGATACAGAAGTTAAGTTAGAAATAGATTGGGAAAAGTTATACTACAACATGGTATCTGTTGAAGCTCATTGGTTATATAACTTAGAAGGATGGAACAACATATTAACAGAAGATAAGAAAAAAGAATTACAAAAAGCTTTCAAAGCTACTAAAACTGTAGTTAAAGATGACAAGATAGGAAGAAATGAGCCTTGTCCATGTGGAAGTGGTAAAAAATTCAAAAAATGTTGTGGAAAATAAGGAGATAAAATGTTTTTACTAAAATTCATTGATGAAGATGATAATCTATCTACAAAAGAATTCAGTTCAATGAATTCTTTAAAGGATTACGTTAAGGATAACGACATCGAAAAGACGTGGCATCAAGTGGAAGAAGTAAAAAAAGTAATCCCTAATTTAAAAGAAGAATAAAAAAAGGAGCGAAAGCTCCTTTTTTTATTCTTTATTTTAAGCTAGCTAAATCTGTAGCTATTTGAGCTGCGACTTTAGCATTGTTATAAACCAATTCTATATTAGCATCTAAACTCTTACCAGCAGTTATAGTTTTCACTTTATCTAGTAAGAAAGGAGTAACTTTTTTACCTGTTATATTATTCTGTTCAGCTTCTTTTAAAGCTGTTTCTATAGCATTAGTAATAGTATCATAATCCATTTCAAATTTTTCTGGTATTGGATTCCCTATAACCATACCGCCTTTTAATTCTAAATCCCATTTAGCTTTTAAAGCAGTGGCAACTTCCATAGAAGAATTTACCTTATAATCTACTCCAAATCCACTTTTTCTAGTATAGAATGCAGGGAATTCTTCAGTTTTAAATCCAATAACTGGAACTCCGTTAGTTTCTAAATACTCTAATGTAAGACCTATATCTAGTATAGATTTAGCACCAGCACATATAACTGCAACATTTGTATTTGCTAATTCTTGTAAATCAGCGGATATATCAAATGTTTCTTGTGCTCCCCTATGAACTCCACCAATACCACCTGTAGCGAATACTTTAATGCCAGCTAAGTTTGCTAATATCATCGTAGTAGCCACTGTAGTAGCTCCATTTAGTTTTTTAGATATAATGAATGGCAAGTCTCTTCTACTAGCTTTAACGACGTCTGTGTTAGTTCCTAAGAACTCTATTTCTTCAGTTGAAAGACCAACTTTTAAAATTCCATCTATTATAGCTATAGTAGCAGGAATAGCTCCATTTTCTCTTATTATTTTACTTACATTTTTCGCCATTTCTATATTTTTAGGATAAGGCATACCATGAGATATTATTGTAGACTCTAAAGCAACTACTGGTTGACCTTCAGATAAAGCTTTTTTAACCTCTGGGTGAATGTGTAAGTATTTTTCTAACATATTAAATCATCTCCTTTAATATTTTTTCAACACTATCAACAGACATACTTGGATTAATAGTATTTTTGTGTAGTAATGTAAGTATTGAAGCAGCTGTTGAAAATTTAGCTGTATCTTTTAAATTGAAGTTATTTAAGTAGCTATAAACTAAAGCTGATATAAATGCATCTCCAGCCCCTGTAGCATTTACTGCATCTACTTTAACCCCTGGTAGTAGTAACGATTCATTTTCATTAGCACAAAAAACACCATTTTGACCTAATGTTATGAATACATTTTTAACACCTGTAGATAAGAAATATTCAGCACATCTATTTAAATCATCTTCATTTTTTATTTGTATGCCTGATAATATTTCAGCTTCTAATTTATTTGGTTTTATAGTATTAAATTTTCCTATTATATCTTTTATTTTAAGACTTTTTTGTGTAGAAACTGTATCTACAAATATAGGTATATTTGTATAAGTTCTAGTTATGTAGTCTATAACTTCAAAAGATAAATTGGTATCTAAAACAATAGCAAGAGAATCTCTAATGGAATTGTGTTTAGATACTATATAATCAATATCTATTTTTTCTATAATATCCATGTGTGATATGGCTAATTGCATATCATATTCACTGTTTAATATAGATAAATACATTGATGTAGGATATGCATCTGATATGTAGCAGTCAGAAGTATCTATATTTAATTGTTTACATTCTGATAAAATTTTATTTCCGTATATATCATTTCCAACTGCAGATAAAAGCTTTGTATTTAAACCAAGCTTAGCTATGTTTTCACATATATTTCTGCCAACGCCTCCTAATGAGATGTCTACATTTCCAGGGTTAGAATCAAACATAGTAAGAGTATTATTAGGAGAACCTTGAATATCTATATTAGAACCTCCTATAACGGTAACAAAATTGCTTTTACTTATAATATAACCTTTTCCTTTTATGTGCCCTTTTTTCATTAAATTTGTTATGTGTACTGCTACAGATGAGCGAGTAATATTAAGCATATCTGCTAAAGCTTGTTGAGAGACCATAGGATCCTCTATTAAAATATCTAAAATTTCTTTTTCTCTATCAGTCATTGATTATCACCATTAGTAAATATTTGCTTATATAAATAAGCATTTGTTTAAAATAATAATAACATTTATATTTTACAAATACAATAACAAAAATTATATAATATAAAAAAATTAATTTGAAATTATCAATATGGAATAATTTGAGGAAGTTAGGAACAATATTTGTCGATACTCATAATATAAAATAAGAACACCAATTTTGTTAGGAGGACATCTATATTATGAAGATAGGAGACGCTGTAGCAAGAAAATCCTACGACAAAGATATTGTATTTAGAATAATAGGTTTTGAAATAGATGAAAATAATAAAAAGATAGCTATATTAAAGGGTATTGCATATAGAATTATTGCAGACTCTACTATAGATGATTTAGAAAAAATAAATTTTTCTGATATAACAGATGAACTAATAGATAGAAATGTAGAAAATATTTTATATAAAAGTATAAAAAAAACTAAAGAAAGAAATAAAAGATTAAATAGAGCAACCCAAAAATCTTCAAACTATCAAAAACAAGTACAAGGTCAAAATCAGGTTCAAAATTCATATGGTATGCCGGGAAAGGTGCTTCATATAGATGGTGATCCTGAGTATTTAAAAATTTGTCTAGATGTATATACTAAATTAGGAATACCGGCAGTTGGAAAGGCAATACCTGAAAGCTTGCAATATAAAGAAGTTAGATCATTATTAGAACAACATAATCCATCTATATTAGTAATAACAGGACATGATGCTATAGTAAATAATAAAGGAAGTCTTAAAGATATAAAAAATTATAGAAATACAGGTAATTTTATAAAAACAGTTAGAGAAGCTAGAAAATATGATCCATCATTAGACAGTTTAGTTATATTTGCGGGAGCATGCCAATCAAACTATGAGGAAATAATAAAAGCAGGGGCAAATTTTGCAAGTTCACCAAGCCGAGTAATGATACATGCTCTAGACCCATTATTGGTAGTTGAAAAGATTGCTTGTTCTAGAATAGATAAAGTTGTTCCTTTAGAGGAAATACTAAGTCACACGGTTACAGGTATAAAAGGTGTTGGAGGAATAGAGACTAGAGGCAAGTTTAGATTAACTATGCCGGTGGCTATTTATAGTACCTATTAAACAATGAAAAATTAAGACTATAAATTATAAATTAAAAATAATAAAAAAAACAGTATTGACTTTTCACTCAAAAATATATAAAATATTTAGTTTAGGTTTGACAAAGAAAGTTAATTGTGGTAACATTACAATGCGAGAACATATAATGTTAAAGAAGGTGATGTAATGGCCACTGTTCAAACTTTAAATAAAATAAGACAGACTTTAGAGAAGCACCTCGGGAAAAAGATTGTATTAAAAGCCAATAAAGGAAGAAAGCAAATAGTTACGAAAAAAGGAGTACTAGAAAAAGTATATCCAAGTATATTTGTTGTTAAGTTAGATGATGAGGATAATGGATACTCTAGAGTATCATACAGTTACTCAGATTTATTGACTGATAATGTAACATTGAAAGTAATTAAAGAGACAAATAAATTAAATGTAAGTTAAAAAATTATACCTATTGAAAATAGGTGTAATTTTTTTTTTGTTTCCTAAATATAAATATAGTGTGATAGTTATATTTAATTTAGGAGGGTAACATATGAATCTAATAAAAGATATTTTACAAGTTGATAACAGGATAGACTTTGGTAGATTTCAAACTTTTATAGAGACAGAAGCTGTTGTATCTGATAAGAAGGAAGATGTTTATGAAATAATAAAAACAGAAGGGTACATAGCTGTAAAGAAACAAGAAGTTCTAGATGGCAAGATAATACTTAGAGGGAACTTTAATTACAATGTAATTTATTTAACAGAAGATAAAAATACTATATCAAATATAGAAGGCAGAATAGAAATAAATGAAGTAGTTGAAAAAGATAATATAGTTGCAGATATGGAAAATATGCTTTTCTATGATGTAGAACATATTGACTGCACAGTAGTGAATGAAAGAAAAATAAGAGTAGGAGCACTTTTAAACATAAGAGGTAGCTTATTTGAAAAAAATACTATAGATATAATAAAGGATGTTTCTCAAATAGAGAGTGTTCAAAAACATAGAAAAGAAGTTCAATATGAAGATATAGTAGGGATAGAAAAATCAGAAAGTGTTATAAGAGATACTATAAATATGAGCATAGAAGATTTAGCTAGTATAGTTTCAATTGGACCGAGAATAAAATTAAAAGAGACTAGAGTATCAGATAATAAGGTTATAGTTGGTGGAGTTTTAGATTTAAATCCAGTAGCATATACGTATGAAGGAGAGCTAGTAGAATTAGATAGAGTAGGATTAGATTTTACTCAATTTATAGAAGTTCCAGGTGTATGTGAAGGTATGAAAGAAGAAGCTATGGTTGAGATAGTTGACTTAAATTATGTATTTAAGAGAAATGAAGAGACGAATACTGGAGCTTTAGAAGTTGATTGTACAGCAAGAGCAAAAGTTAAAGTATCAGAAGATGTTACAAGAGAAGTTCTTCAAGATGCATACTCACCTGATAGAAACCTTAAGTTTGAAAGTAGAAATGTTGAACTTAATAAAGTTATAAATAGTGGAAGTGAATTTTTTAATATAAGAGACACTATAAAAAATAATAGTGATGATATACAAATAAAAGAAATAGTTAGTGTTGATTCTAATATAATAGTTGAAAGTGCATTCTTTGAAGGGGACAAAAATATAGTAGAAGGAATAGTTTCAGTAGATATTTTATACACTCCAGTAGAAGGATTAAGACCTGTATATAGATTAACGGAAGAAATTCCATTTACTCATGATATAGAAATAGATAATATAAGAGAAAGTACTAATGCATTTAATAATGTAACTATAGATAGAGTAGAGTTTGATTTAAATAGGGATCAAATAGATGTGACTGTTAAAGTAAGAAGATACTGTGAAGTATTAGATAAGAAGAAAGATAGCTTTATAGTTAAAGGTGAAGACCAAGGACCAATAGATTTATCTCAAAGACCTAGTATAACTTTATATATAGCTAGAGAAGGTGATAAATTATGGAATATAGCTAAAAAATATAACACAACGATAGATGATATAGCGGAGATAAATGAAATAAAAGCAGATGAGCAGCTAGCTACAGGACAATGTTTAATAATAGAGAAAAAAGCTAAAGTAGAAGCTTAAATTTTATATAAAATAAGATAATAGGGAATTATACTCCCTATTATTTTATTTTTTGTAGTATAATGTATACTATAAATATTTATGGCCGTTTGAGTACAATGAGGAGGAGAGTATGAACTCTATAGATTTAAAGAGCAGAGCTAAGATAAACCTATCAATAGATGTACTTGGGAAAAGGGATGATGGGTATCATATAGTGGAAATGATAATGCAAACGATAGACCTATATGATAATTTAAAAATAACTGAAATAGAAGAAGAGTTAATCAATATAAAAAGTGATAGTGTAGACATACCTTTAAATGAAGATAATATTGTTTATAAAGCTGCAAAGATTTTAAAGGATAAATTTAATATAAAAAAAGGTGTTGAAATTTCTATACAAAAAAATATACCTGTGGCAGCAGGAATGGCTGGTGGAAGCTCAAATGCAGCAGCTGTTTTAGTGGGATTAAACAGGATATGGCAACTAAATTTAAGTGAAAAAGAACTTGAAGAAATAGGTTTGAAATTGGGTGCAGATGTTCCTTTTTGTATAGAAGGTGGAAGTGCATTGGCAAAAGGTATAGGGGAAGAATTAACAAATATAGATGGTTTGAGTGAAGATATAAATATATTAATTTGCAAACCAGAAATTTTTGTATCTACAAAAGAAGTATATCAAGCTTTAGATATTAAAGAATTAAAAAAGAGACCAAATAATAAAAAACTTATAGATGCTTTAAAGAATAAAGATTTGGAATTTATATCTCAAAACATGGTTAATGTTTTAGAAGAAGTTACAACCTTAAAACATAAAGAAATTAAAGAAATAGAAGATATTATGATAAAAAACAAAGCATTAGGATCTATGATGAGTGGAAGTGGACCTACAGTTTTTGGTTTATTTGATAATAAAGAATATGCAATAAAGGCTAAAGAGGAGTTACTATTAAGTTACAATCAAGTATATCTAGTTAATAGTAGCAATAAAGGAGTTGAAATTGATGGATAGTTTAACAAAGTTGAATTTAGATAACTACAAGCCTTTAAGAGATGTAGTTTTTGAAAATTTAAGGGAAGCTATTTTAGAAGGTAATTTAAAACCAGGGCAAAGACTTATGGAAGTTCAATTAGCAGAACAATTAGGGGTTAGTAGAACACCTATAAGAGAGGCTATAAGAAAATTAGAGTTAGAAGGTTTAGTAGTTATGTTACCGAGGAAAGGTGCATATGTAGCAAATATGTCTCTAAAGGATATTATCGATGTTTTAGAGATAAGATCAAGCTTAGAAGGTTTAGCTGCATACTTAGCCGCAGAAAGAATACATGAAGAAGATGCTAAAAAGCTACAGAGAATAGCAGAAGATTTTAAACAAAGTATAGAAAGAAAAGATGATATTGATACTTTATTAAAAAAAGACGTTGAGTTCCATGAATGTATATTTAATGCGACTAAAAATAAAAAATTAAGTCAAATTATAAACTCTCTTTGGGAACAAGTTCATAGATTTAGAGCAACTTATATATCTGATTTCGATACATCGTATAATCTTGTAGAAGAGCATGATAATATATTAAAAGCTATAATATCTGGAAATAATGAAGATGCAAAGAAATATGCTATAGAGCATATAGAAAAAGCAGAGCAATTTATAATAGAAAAAGCAATGCACAATAAGCATTTATAAATAAAAAAGAGACTGTTAAAATTTTTTTAACAGTCTCTTTTTTATTTATATGATTTTATTAAGAATAAAATTATAATTTTTGGAAATAATCAAGATATTAAAATATATTAGGGGGAATATATTATGAATAAAATAAAGTTGAGAATAGCAACATTAACTTTGCTATTAGTATCGATACTTACTATAACTACGATACATATATACGGGGAAGTATCTAAAGTAGAAAAAGTTTCTAGCAATTATAAAGATAAATTAATAAGATTTCATGTTTTAGCAAATAGTGATAGTAAAGAAGATCAAGAATTAAAATTAAAAGTTAGAGATGAAGTTATAAAATATCTTCAACCATTATTAAAAAATTCTAAAAGTATTGAGGAAAGTGAAGAAATAATATTAAAAGAAAATGAAAATATAACAAATATATCTAAAAATATTATTGAGGAAAATGGGTATAATTATGAAGTAAAGGTTAATCTTGAATACAGTAATTTTCCTGCTAAACAATATTCAAATATAGTATTACCTGCTGGTGAGTATAAATCAATAAGAATTATAATTGGTGATGGAGAAGGCCAAAATTGGTGGTGTGTAATGTTTCCGCCACTATGTTTTGTAGATGAAAATAATGGAGTTATAGATAAAGAAACAGATGAAAAATTAAAAGATATATTAACAGAAGAAGAATATGATTTAATATCAGGTGAGAACTCAGAGAAAGCTTCAAATAGAAAAATTAAGTTTAAATTATTAGAAATTTTAGAGTCGATAAAAGATGAATTAAAGTAAGTAATTAAAGGAGTGGAATATAAAATTATGAAGTATCACACCAAACTTTTTTTATCAATATTTGCTATATTATTATTTTTCAGTATCAATCAAAATACTATATTTGCAGGTAATGATATACAATTGAGTGAATTAGGTTATATTGAAAAATCTAATAGTGAAAATAAAGAAGAGGAAAGAAAAGCTAAAGAAGTGATAAGTATTACGAATGATGAATTGTATTTATTATCCAAATTAGTATCAAGTGAGGCTAGAGGAGAAAGCTATGAAGGACAAGTTGCTGTAGCAGCGGTTGTAATAAATAGGGTTTTAGATCCTAGGTTTCCAACTGATATAAAAGAGGTTATATACCAAAAAAATGCCTTTTCAGTAGTTAACAATGGAGAAATATATAAAGAACCTACAGATAGTGCTTATAAAGCAGCTAGAGAGGCCCTATATGGAAGTGACCCTACTAGTGGGGCGATATATTTTTGGAATCCGGATATATCCACTTGTAGTTGGATAAAAACTCTAGATCCATATAAAAGAATAGGAAACCATGTATTTGCAAAATAATCAAATATTAAAAATAAAGGAGTTGATACTCCTTTATTTTTTTTGTCAAATGCACTATAATAATCACTTAGATAATAAAAACGCATATAATTATAAAAAATAGAATTGCGATAGAAGGGTGAACAAGATGGAAAAATTAAGTGTAGCATTAATTTTCGGGGGAAAATCTGGAGAACATGATGTTTCTAGAATTTCAGCTTCATCTATATTTAAGCATATAAACAAAGAAAAATATAATATCCATACAATTGGAATAACAAAAGAAGGTAAATGGCTTTACTATAAAGGGTCAGAAGAAAATATAGCTAATGGTAAGTGGGAACAATTAGCTGATAATGACGTTAAAATAAATTTACTACCTAATGGCAATTCTAAAGTAGGATTAGAATTTAAAGATGGTAGTTTCAAAAAAATAGATGTTTTATTCCCTGTATTGCATGGACCATATGGAGAAGATGGAAAGATACAAGGGTTATTTGAAATTAGTAGCATACCATATGTTGGATGTGGAGTTTTAGCATCTAGCGTAGGGATGGATAAGCTTGTATGTAAAAAAATATTTTCACAAATAGGATTGCCACAGGTAAAATATACCTACACAGATAAATGGAGTTTTAAGTTGAATGAATCAAAAGAACTAGATAAAATAGAAAGTGAATTAAAATATCCTATATTTGTTAAACCTGCTAATATGGGTTCGAGTGTAGGCATATCTAAAGTGTCCAATAGAAATGAGCTATTAAATGGAATAAAAGAAGCTTTGAGATATGACAGAAGAATAGTTTTAGAACAAGGTATAAATGCTAGAGAAATAGAAGTAGCTGTTCTAGGAAATGATGATGTAAAAGCATCTATAGCTGGAGAAATAATACCAGCAAAAGATTTCTATGACTATGAAGATAAATATATAAATGGAGTTTCTAAATTAGAAATACCTGCTAAGTTAAATGAAAATGAAATGGAAGAAATAAGACAAATGGCTGTAGATGCATTTAAAGCTATAGATGGAAGAGGGCTTTCTAGAGTAGATTTCTTTATAGACAATAAAACAAGTGAAATATATATAAATGAAATAAATACTTTACCAGGCTTTACAAATATAAGTATGTATCCAAAACTTTGGGATGCTACAGGAATACAATATACTGGCCTTATAGACAATTTAATACAATTAGCTATTGAAGGTAGACAGTAAAGAAGGTGTATATTATATGAATAACAATCCAATTGGAGTTTTTGATTCTGGATTAGGTGGATTAACTGTTTTAAAAGAAATAACAAGTATATTACCAAATGAAAACATAGTGTACTTTGGAGATACAGCAAGGGTGCCTTATGGATCGAGATCAAAAGAAACCGTAATAAAGTATACTTTTCAAGCTATAAATTTCTTAATATCTAAAAATGTTAAAGCAATAGTTATAGCTTGTAATACAGCAACAGCAAGAACATTAGCGCTAGCTCAAGAAAAATATGATATTCCTATAATAGGCGTTATTGAAGCTGGAGCAAGAACTGCAGCATATACAACTAAAAACAAATTAGTTGGAGTAATAGGGACAGAAGGAACTATTAATTCAAAAGCTTATGAAACAGAGATAAAAAAACTAGATAATGAAATTAAAATAATAGGCAAAGCATGTCCATTATTTGTACCGATAGTAGAAGAAGGTTGGGCAAATACTGAGATAGCAAAATTGACAGCTCAAAAATATTTAGAAGAACTTCAAACTTTAAATATAGATTCATTAGTTTTAGGATGCACGCATTATCCTCTTTTGAAGAAAACTATAAATGAGGTTGTGGAAGGTAAAATAAAACTAGTAAATCCAGCAAGAGAAACAGCTAAAGACTTAAAAGATGTTTTAACTAAGAATGATCTACTAAACAAAAATTCCGTAGATAAATCTTATTATAAATACTACGTATCTGATATACCAGAAAGATTTGCAACGATAGGAAAAGAATTTTTAAATAGAGAGATAGAAGATATAGATCAGGTTGAAATACAAAAATATTAACAATAATATAAACTTTAGGAGAAATATTACCTAAAGTTTATATTATTATGGAGGTTAAAATGATAGACGTTAGTATATATATGAATACAAAACAGTATGATAAGTTTGGAAATGAGGACTGTATAGAAGTTAGATCTTCTGGAAGTATGTATGAAAAAAACGAGGAAACGTATATAGTCTATAAAGAAGAATTAGAACAAAATTCAGCACATGTTACGACTACTATAAAAATATCGACTGATGAAATTTTTATAAAAAGATTCGGAGTTATTAACTCAACTATGAAATTTATATTAGGAAAAGAGACCTTTACTAACTATAAAACACCTCAAGGTATATTTAATATAAAAACAAATACTAATAAATTGAATATATTTAAAACCGATGAAATGATAAATATAGACATAGATTATGATATGGAAATTGTAGGGTTATTTGAGGGAGTAAATAAAATACACATAGAGATTAAAAAAAATGACTAAAAAAAAGCTGACTAAAATTAAAATATCATTAGTCAGCTTTTTAGTTAATAAAAAGATTTATTCCACCAATTCATAGGAGTTTGATTTTTATTTATAGATTTGCATTCATATCCATTGCTTTGTAAGTGTGTTAGAATATTAGGTAGTGCTTTTACTGTAATTTGTTTATCGTGAAACAATATAACAGAGCTTTTAGATAAACTTAAGTTGCTTAATGTATTAGAGATTATTGAATTGACATTTGTATTTTTACATGTGTCTGTGCTATCTATATTCCAATCCCATACTTTATAACCATAATTTACTAAGCTGTTATATTGAGTTTCTGTCAAGTGGGGTTTACTACCGTAAGGAACTCTAACTAATTTTATATCGCATCCTATTAATTCCTTAAGGGTATGATTTGTATTATTAATTTCTGATAAAGCAGATGAATTGCTAGCATAAAAGACAGTTTTTTCATGGCTTTGGCCATGCAATCCTATAGAGTGACCTTCGTTGAAAATTCGCATCACTACTTCAGGATATGTATTAATTCTATCCTCTAGTAAAAAAAATGTTGCTTTCATATTATATTTTTTCAATAAATCTAATATTTCAGTGGTGTTTTTATTTGGACCATCATCAAATGTAAGGTAAATTGTTTTGCCTGTAAATTCAGGATTTTGTAAACAATAAGAGATGGTTGTCGTAAAAGAAATAAATATAGACAATATAACTATGGTTGATATAAATTTTTTCATGATAGATGCTCCTTGTTTATAAATTATATTTTATATTGTTATTGTATGATATTATTTAAAATATATTAGGGTCATAATAATTTTATATAAGGTAAATTAAATGTATATAAAAAAACTACCCCTGAATTAATTTATTTGGTATTATATTACTTAACAAGGTTTTAAAATAAAATAATTTATACAAGGATTTGAGAAGTTTTTATAGAAAGTATACTTGAGTTAAAAAACTAAGTATAAGAGGTATGATTTATGATAGTAGATAGAGTACGAAGTACTATAGATAAATATAATTTGTTACAAAAAGGTGATAAGATTGTATTGGGTCTTTCTGGAGGACCAGATTCAGTGTGTTTGCTACACGTGTTAAAACAACTCGAGAGTGAGTACGATATATCTATATATGCAGCTCACTTAAATCATCAAATAAGAGGTATCGAAGCCCAAAAGGATGTAATGTACATATCTAGATTATGTGATAGTTTAGGGGTTAAGCTTTTCGTTAAATCAATAAATGTTCCTGCATATTGCAAGGAAAATGGTTTATCAATTGAAGAGGGAGCAAGAAAGTTAAGATATGAAATGTTTTATGAAATAAAACAAAAAACGAAATCTAATAAAATTGCTATTGGTCATAATTTAAATGATCAAGCAGAAACTATTCTTATGCGAATGATGAGAGGTACAGGGCTTCAAGGTCTAAGAGGAATAGAATATAAAAGAGATGATACGATAATAAGACCTATTCTTGATATTGAAAGAAGTAGTATAGAAAAATATTGTGATGAACATGAGTTAAATCCAAGAATAGATAGTACAAATTTAGAGAATATATATACTAGAAATAAAATAAGACTAGAATTAATTCCATACATGCAAGAAAATTTTAATAATAATGTTGTTGAATCTATATGCAGAATGGGTAATAATTTAAAATTAGATAGTGAATATATTGAACAAGAGGGTATTAATAAGTTTAATGAGGTTGCTAAGTTAACTAATAATGAAGAAGTTGAAATTTCATTAGATAAGTATGTGGATTTACATAAAGCAATAAAAAGTAGAATAATTAGAAATTCTATTAAGTATATTTTAGGAGATACTAATTTCGTAGATCAAAAACATATAGAAGATATAATAGACTTAGAAGAAGATACCAAAATAAATAAGAAAATAGTTTTACCAAGAGGTTTATTTGTTTATAGAAACAAAAACAATATATTGCTTACAAATAAAGAAATAACTTATGAGGAAATAGAGTTTTGCTATAAAGTACC